>NZ_JANX01000894.1 GCF_000767795.1 Inquilinus limosus MP06
GCCCGCCATCTCGATCGCGATCTCGGTCGAGAAGGGCTCGCCGCGCCGGCGGCTGGCCGACTGGGCATAGGCGAGGTCGAGGCGGATCGACCGGGCGCCGGTCGCGGCGGCGAGGCTGACCACATCCATCGGCGAATAGGCCTGGGCCGGCAGCACGACCCCGTCGACGCTGCGGTATGTGGCGGCGGCGTCCTCGCCGCCGATCCAGCGCCATTGCCCGTCCTGCAGCACCTGGACCCGCGAGGTGGCGGTGACGATGCGGTCATAGTCGGCGGCGGCGGCCGGCCCGCCCATGTCCTGCTCGTCCAGCAGCACGCCGATCCGGATCTCGTCGATCCGCCGGTACGCCCGGCCGAAATGCAGGGCGGGGAACACCGCGGCGCCGGCCAGCCAATGGCTGGCCAGCAGCACCGGCGCGGTCGGGCGGTGGATCGCCTGCGCCACCTCCGGCCCGATCTCGAACACACCGCTCGAGGCGCTGACATAGGGGATGCCGCGGGCCTGGGCGGCGCGCAGGGAGTTCAGCGTCGCGTCCTTGACGAAGACGGCGACGGCACCGAAGTCGCGGTCCGGCTGGCCCAGATCGGGCCGGTCGAGATCGATCGCCGCCGCGTCGGCGCCGCCGATCTCGCGGGCCACCGCCTCGGCCTTGGCGAGATCGCGGCCGCCGATGGTGATCGGCAGCTCCGGCTGCAGCCGCCGCAGCGTGCGGGCGGCACGGGCGCCGACGATACCGGATCCGCCGATGATGAGAACGGGTTTGTACTGGGTCGCTGGCATCGCCATGCTCCTGATGCGGTGCGGCCGGACCTCGCCATCGGCCGCAGAACTTACAGATAGTAAGTTACTGATGGTAATTTCAAGGCCGGACCGAGAGGCCCCGGTCGAGGAGCGCGGATCGGGAGATGACCCCAACGCCTGCGAAGAAGCTGCCCAGGGCGGAGCGGCGCGACCAGTTGCTGGACACGGCGCTCGCGATCGTGCGCGCGGAGGGGACGGATGCGCTGACCCTTGCCCATGTCGCGGAACGCGCCGGCGTCAGCAAGCCGATCGCCTATGAGCATTTCGGCACCCGGTCCGGCCTGCTGATCGCCCTCTATGAGCGCATCGACGATCGCCAGGTGGCGGCGCTGCTGGAGGCGCTGGAGCGCACGCCGCGGCGGCTGGAGGATGTCGCCCGGGTGATGAGCCGCGCCTATATGGCCTGCTACCTCACCGCCGGGCCGGAAGCGCTGGCGATCACCGCGGCGCTCAGCGGCGACGGCGAGATGGAGGCGTTCCACCGGCGGCTGCTCGACCGCTACGTCGCCCTCTACCGGGGCGCGCTGGCGCCGTATTCGGCCCTGGCGCCGGGAGCGCTGCATCTCCGCTGCGTCGGCCTGATCGGCGCGGCTGAGGCGATCTCGCGCGACATGCTGCGCGGCCGGGTGGACGAGGCCGGGGCCACGGACGCCCTGGCGGCGCTGATCATCGGCGGGGTGGGGGAGTAAAGGCGGATCGGATCATCCCGATCGCATCAGTGCGGTAACGCGTTGCCTCTCCCGCTTGCGGGAGAGGTCGGAGACGCGAATCGGCTCCGGGTGAGGGGGAGTTTGTCGAGGCCGGGACCAGCCCTCACCCGGTCTCGCTGCGCGAGCCCGACCTCTCCCGCCTGGCGAGACCTTTTC
>NZ_JANX01000895.1 GCF_000767795.1 Inquilinus limosus MP06
CCCAGCGCGCCATAGGCCAGCAGGCCGACGCAGGTGCCGGCGACATAGGCGGCCAGCACCAGCTGCGCCCGCGCCGCGTCGCCGCCGATCGCCTCCGGCAGATACGGCACCGCCGGCAGCACCAGGTCGGTACCCATCAGCCCCAGCACGGTGCTGGCGACCACCAGCCCGAGCACCAGCCCGGTTTTCCCCCCGATCGCGGCCATGGTCTTCTTGTCCTATTTCCCAACGGACGCCTGTTGTACGTGGCCGGGAAGGGAAGGAGCAATGCGAGGGCGCGCGGGTCAGCCATCCGCCAGCGGTGCGCCGTGACCTCACGGACGCTGCGCCGCAGCCAGCGATGCGCCGCTAGAAGAAGCCGTCGAGGAACGCCGCTGCCGCGTCCGAGAGGCCGACGATCTTGTTGGTGGCCTGGCGGTAGAGCTTGAAGTTCAGCTCGGTGCCGGGCCGGCCGTCGTCCCAATCCTGCAGCGGCTTCAGCTCGCGCCGACCCAGCGGCCGCGTCGCCAGGGCGGTGCGGCGTATGGTGACGCTGACCCGCGGCGTCTGCCGGTCCAGCCCCGGAATCGACGGCATCGCCTCGGCGGCGGTGACGATTCCGCGCGCGACCAGGCCCTGGCCGCCCTCATTCTCGCTGGCGAACAGGAAGGCGGTGTCGCCGGCGGCGATGCGCTTGCCGCCATACATCGTCTTCTGCGCGGCGAACTCGAAGCTCTCCGCCCGCGGGTCCCGGATCTCGGCCTTGATCGCGTAGAACACGTGGCCTGCCTCCGGTGCGGATCGGGCGCTCACCGTCCGGTCTTCTCCCTGATCCGGGTCAGGCAGCAGCCCTCTTGCCCGGGCGACCAGAGCTCGATCTCATAGTCGAAGCCGGCTGCTTCCAGTGTCGCCTCGTCGAGTGCGGAGGCGCAGTGAAGCAGCGTCACGATCTCCTCCTCGCTGCATCCGGCCTCGACCCAGGCATCCTTGATCGGGCAGGCCATCATCTTCACTTCGAGGCCTGTGCTGTCGAGCCGCCGGATATCCGGGCAGAACACCGACCCGTCATCCGGCGATTTCGCGAAACCCCTCGCCATGCCTTCGAAATCCCTCGGGGCGCAGGCCGTGAGCGATCTGCCGATCCGGAGACCGTGGGCGCGGCTGGCGCTCCGCATCACGTCCTTGGCCTCGGCTTCGCCATAGCGGGCCTTGAGTTCGCGAAAGACCATCAGATAGGCCATGCCGCGGTCCTTGATGGCGTCGTACAGCAGCTTGTTGGTTGGCCTGGTGATCAAGTCTTCTCTCCAACGGTCGCGCCGATCGAAAGCCTATCGATATCGAGGGGGACGACCCAGCCTAATCCTTCCTCCGCCCCGGCAGCAGGAGCCAGGCGATGCCGGCCAGGGCGGCGAGGCAACCGAGCAGGGCGAAGGCGGGGATACCGAACAGGCGCGGCCCGCTCTCGGCCAGGATCGGCGCCAGCCCGACGACGAACGCGGCGGTGACGATGGCGACGGCGATGCGCGCGGCGCCGCGCTCGATCGAGCGGCCGAACCGGTCCATCCGGCCGATCTCGACCTCCAGCTTCACCCGGCCCTTCTCCAGCCGCCGCAGCACCCGGCGCAGGATGCCCGGCGCGTCGCCGGCCAGGGCCTGCAGCTCCAGCAGCGCCGACCC
>NZ_JANX01000896.1 GCF_000767795.1 Inquilinus limosus MP06
GGTCGGGGCCACCACCGTCAACAAGGTCTGTGGCTCCGGCATGAAGGCGACGATGCTGGGGCGCGATCTGATCGCTGCCGGCTCGGCCGACATCATCATCACCGGCGGGATGGAGAGCATGTCGAACGCCCCCTGGCTGCTGCCGGGCGTGCGCGACGGGCTGCGCTTCGGCCATGGCCGGATCTTCGACCATGCGGCGCTGGACGGGCTCGAGGATGCCTATGACAAGGGCAGGGCGATGGGCGATTTCGGCGAGGCGACGGCCGCCCGCTACGGCTTCACCCGGGCGGAGCAGGATGCCTATGCCGCGGTGTCGCTGCAGCGGGCCCAGGCGGCGATCGCCGCCGGCGCCTTCGCGGCGGAGATCGCGCCGGTTGCTGTCCCAGCCAAGGGTGGCCCGGCCGAGGTCGCGGTGGACGAGAACCCGCGATCGCTCTCGGCCGATAAGATCCCGGGCCTGAAGCCGGCCTTCCGCCCGGACGGCACCATCACCGCCGCCAGCTCCAGCGCCAATGCCGATGGCGCCGCGGCGCTGGTCCTGGCCCGGCGCTCCGTGGCCGATCGGCAGGGCCTGCCGGTGCTGGCGACGATCCGCGGCCACGCCACGTATTCCCAGGCGCCGGAATGGTTCACCACCGCACCGATCGGGGCGATCCGCCGGCTGCTCGACCGGGCCGGCTGGCGGGCCGGCGAGGTCGACCTGTTCGAGATCAACGAGGCCTTCGCCTGCGTGGTGATGGCGGCGATGCGCGATCTCGACCTGCCGCACGACAAGGTCAACATCCATGGCGGTGCCTGCGCCCTCGGCCATCCGATCGGCGCCACCGGCGCCCGGCTGATCGTCACCCTGCTGGCGGCGATGCAGCGCCACGGCCTGCGCCGCGGCGTCGCCTCGCTCTGCATCGGCGGCGGCGAGGCCACGGCGATCGCGATCGAGAGATCCTAGCCGGCGTAGCGGATGGCGCCGTGGCCGTCCGGCCCGATGCGGCGCAGGCCGATCTTCTCGGCCACCCGCATCGACGCCGCGTTGTCCGGATCGATGTCGGCGACCACCGCGATGCCCAGCGTGTCCCGGGCATGGGCCAGCACCGGGGCCGCGGCCTCGGTGGCGTAGCCTCGGCCCCAGGCGGCGCGGTTGAGGCGCCAGCCGATCTCCACCTCCGGGCCTTCGCCGTCGAGCGGGATCAGTAGCACCCAGCCGAGGAACGGGGCCTCCTGCGTCCGGCCGCGAACGGTCCAGTAGCCCAGCCCCTCCGGATAGGCAGCAGTGATCCGCGCCACGACGAAGCGGCGATGCGCCGCCGGATCGGCCCAGGGCCCGGCGACATGGCGCGTCACCTCCGGGTCGCGATCCATGGCCAGGCAGTCCTCCAGCTCGGCCATGGTCCGCGGCCTCAGGACCAGCCGCGGCGTCTCGAAGGTCGGCAGCATGGGCGGCCGGATACCTATCGCGGCAGCGGCTTGGTCTGGCCCGGCGCGATGCCGCCCAGCTGGGTCAGCAGCGCCGGATAGCTCGGGTCGGTCGGCAGCACCACGCGCTGCGACGTCCCGGCCCGGGCGGCGCTGACCGGGCCGAAATTCAGCATGATCGCGGCGTCCCCGCGCATCGTCGCGGTGTCGCCGCCCTGGGCCACCGGCGGGCGGCAGCGGGGGC
>NZ_JANX01000897.1 GCF_000767795.1 Inquilinus limosus MP06
AGAATGGACGATCTCGACCACAAGCTGCTGTCGCTGCTGCGGGCCGATGCGCGCACGCCGGCCTCGACCTTGGCGACGACGCTGGACGTCTCGCGCGCCACGGTGCGGGCACGGATCGATCGGCTGGTCGACACCGGCGTGATCCAGGGCTTCACCATCGTGGTCAAGGCCGGCAGCCAGCCGAACCCGATCCGCGCCATCACCATGGTCGAGGTCGAGGGCCAGGCCGCCGACCGGGTGATCCAGCGGCTGCGCGGCTTCCCCGAGGTGCGGGCGCTGCATTCGACCAATGGCCGCTGGGACATCGTCGCCGAGATCGAGACGGCGACGTTGGAGGAATTCGACCAGACGCTGCGGCGGATCCGCCAGGTCCAGGGCATCTCGCAGACCGAGACCAGCCTGATGCTGTCCTCGATCCGGACGCGGACGGACGCGGCCTGAGGCCCTAGAATTCGCCGTACATTTATGCCGAAACATTTGTGCGGCGGCGACGTTGAACAAGCCGACCCGCTCGGCTAGGGATTGCAGCCGACCGATCCACCGCATCGAGGAAGACGGACGATGAGAATCAGCCCGCGCGTGCAGAAGATCCTGTCGAACTACGACAGCGAGAACCCGGCCGTGAAGGCCAAGCTCGCGCAGCTCCTGATGAACGGCCGTCTCGGCGGCACCGGCAAGATGATCATCCTGCCGGTCGACCAGGGGATCGAGCACGGCCCCGCCCGCAGCTTCGCCGTCAACCCCGGCGGCTATGACCCGCTGTACCACCACCAGCTGGCGATCGACGCCGGGCTGAACGCCTATGCCGCGCCGCTCGGCCAGCTCGAGGTCTCGAGCGGCAAGCTGTACGGCCAGATCCCGACCATCCTGAAGCTGAACCACTCGAACAGCCTGTCGCGCTTCAAGGAAGACGCCGACCAGGCGATCTTCGCTTCGGTCGAGGACGCGCTGCGCCTCGGCTGCACCGCCATCGGCTTCACCATCTATCCGGGGTCCGACCGCGGCCTGGACCAGATGGAGGAGATCGGCGAGCTGATCCGCGAGGCCAAGTCGGTCGGCCTGCCGACCGTGCTGTGGTCCTATCCGCGCGGCGGCGCCATCACCAAGGAGGGTGAGACCGCGATCGACGTGGTGGCCTATGCCGCGCACCTCGCCAGCCAGCTCGGCGCCCATGTCATCAAGGTCAAGCTGCCGACCGACTTCATCGAGCAGAAGGAGGCGAAGAAGGAGTTCGACGGCGCCAGGATCGCGATCGGCACCCAGGCCGAGCGCGTGGCCGAGGTCATGCGCTCCTGCTTCAACGGCCGCCGCATCGTCGTGTTCTCCGGCGGCGCCGCCAAGGACACCGCCTCGGTGCTGGACGACGCCCGTGCCATCCGCGACGGCGGCGGCAACGGCTCGATCATCGGCCGCAACTGCTTCCGCCGGCCGCGGGACGAGGCGCTGGAGCTGCTGGACACCCTGGTCCGCATCTTCCAGGGCAAGGAGTAAGCCCTGAGCGACGCCCGCATCTATATCGCGATCCCGCCGGAGCTCGATCCGGCGGTGTTCGCGGCCGCCCTCGGCGCCGGCGACGTCGCCTGCGTCGAGATGGCGGTGCCCGCCGATCCGGCTGCGGCGAAGGCCGCGGTCGAGCGGCTGCGCGACATCGC
>NZ_JANX01000898.1 GCF_000767795.1 Inquilinus limosus MP06
CGGCGATCCAGGCGGCGGTGGAGGCGGGCCTCGGCGTCTCGGTGCTGCTGGACGGCCATATCCGCGAGGCGATGCGGGTGGTCGGCCCGGCCGAGGGCCTGCCGCCGGCGCCGCGCGCCGATTTCGCCCTGTACCGCGCCGCCCGGCCGGCCGAGGACCCGGCGGCGGTGCAGTCGCTGCAGGACTTCCTGGCGGCCGAACTGGAAGGGCTGGCCTAGACCGGGCGCTTGTCGAGGGCCAGCCGCACGGCGAAGCCGGCCAGCAGGCTGCCCATCACCCAGCGCTGCACCTGCAGCCAGGTCGGCCGCGTCGCGAACCAGGCGGAGATGCCGCCGGCCGCCAGCACGATCAGCAGGTTGACGCTGAAGCTGATCGCCACCTGGGTGGCGCCCAGCACGACGCTCTGCGCCAGCACATGGCCGCGCTCCGGGTCGATGAACTGCGGCAGCAGCGAGACGTAGAAGATCGCGATCTTCGGGTTCAAGAGCGCGGTCAGAAAGCCCATGGCGAACAGCTTGCGCGGCCGGTCGGGCCTGAGGTCGCGGCGCGGCCGCAGCGGCGACCCGGCGCCGGGCCGCACCGAATTCCAGGCCATCCACAGCAGGTAGCCGGCGCCGGCCAGCTTCACCGCCTCGTAGGCCAGGGGCACGGCGAGCATCAGCGCGGTGAGGCCGATGGCCGACGCCAGCATGTAGCAGAGCAGGCCCAGCACCACGCCGGCCAGCGAGATCGCCCCGGCCAGCCGGCCCTGCAGGATCGAGCGCGACAGCAGGTAGATCATGTTCGGCCCGGGGGTGCAGACCATGCCCAGGGCGATCAGGGCAAGCCCGGCCAGGCCGGTGGGGCTGACGATCATCACGGAAATCCTCGGATGCGACGCCGCCGAGCATCGCGGTCCGCTCCGCTTCCCGGCAACAGGAAGATTGCTCGGAGGGCAAGATTCGTCGCCCGGAGCGGCCCGTTGCCGCTCCCGCCACCGCCCCTCACCAGCGCAGCACGTTGCCGACCCAGCTGAGGCTGGCGTCATAGGTGCTGTGGCGCTGGCCTTCGAGGGCATAGCGCAGCGCGTCGATGGCGTGGTTCTCGCGGTCCTCCAGCACCGGCAGGATCTCGCCGCTGCGCGGGTCGGTGCGCCAGGCGTAGAGCGCCAGCTCGTCGATCAGGTGGCGGCAGCGCGGATGCACCAGGATGTCGCAGCTCTTCAGGAACTCGACGCCCTCGACGACCGACCCCGGCCCCTTCTGCGCCGCCCGCAGCCGCGGGAAACCGTGGCGCTGCAGGTAGCTGATGGTCTCCGGCCGGGCGCCGTCGGCGACGATCGGCCATTGCCGCGACGCCGGCACGGTGTCGAACAGCGCCGGCGTGCGGTCGATCTCGCAGCCCACCCGATAGGCCTCGTGGTCGACATGCAGGGTGCGGCCGATCAGGAAGCAGCGCACCAGCACGGTCGGGTCGCGGGCGAAGCCCCAGTCGGCGCCGAACAGGAAGAGGGCGTCGGCCGGGGTCTCGAACGCCTCCACCCGCCAGTTCTGGAACACCCGCGCCTCGCTGGCCCGCTGGTAGCCGCCGAGCCAGACATGCTGGAACTTGTCCGGGTCGCGGTCGCGGTCCCATTCCAGCTCGGCCTTCAGCACCTTCGGGAAATGCGGGC
>NZ_JANX01000899.1 GCF_000767795.1 Inquilinus limosus MP06
GCGCTGGAGGCGCTGGCGCGCCGGGTGCGCGAGGCCTTCGACCCGAAGGGCATCCTGTCGCCGGGCAGAATGTCCCCGGCCGCCTGAAAGGACCGGAAACCTCGCCGGCCCTCATGGGTTATGATCGAGCGCGCGACTCGCCTCGGGGAGACCCCATGGGAATCATCGTCACCATCATCATCGGATTCGTGATCGGCCTGGTTGCGAAGTTCCTGATGCCCGGGCGGGACCCGGGCGGCTTCATCATCACCATCCTGCTCGGCATTGCCGGCTCCTTCGTCGGCACTTGGCTCGGCCAGCAGTTCGGCATCGCTGAGCCAGAAGGATTTCTGAAATTCGTTCTGGGCGTGATCGGCGCGATCATCCTGCTGATCATCTACCGGATTATTGCCGGCCGCAGCAGCAGCGCCGGCTGACCGTACTGGGCGGCCCGCGCCGGGCGGGCCGCCTTCTACTGCGCCGATTTCGCCAGATGGGCGTAAGGCTCGCCGCGGCGCGGCTGCAGCACCTGTGCCGCATCGGTGTCGGCATGGGCGATCCGCAACGCGGTCGGCGCCCCGTCCGGCCCCAGTTCCACCGTCGCGAACACCATCTCGCCGCAGGAGGCGGGCCAGCCCACCGGCCGCACCCCCGACACGATCGTCGCCGTGTAGGGCGAGCAGTCCGAGGCCACGTCGACCGCCGCCCCCGCCGGCTTGCCGGCGACGAAGCGCCAGATCGCGGTCTGTTTCCCCGCCTGGTCGTATACCGCCGCCGGTTCGCCGAAGCGGGTCTTCAGGGGCGCCAGCGCATCGGCGGTGCTGCGCGGGCCGCCGGCGGCGAACCGCATCGTCTCAAGCACCGAATACAGCCGGTTCCCCTGGGCCGGCGGGGTGAATTGCAGCAGCAGCGTGCCGTCATCCGGCCGCGGCGCGGCGGCCAGGCCGGTCCAGGGCGCCTCGCCCGGCCCGGCGAAGGTCACCGCCCGCGCGGTGAAGGCCGCGGCCTGCTGCGGCGTCTGTCCCAGCGCGATGTCCTGGACCACAGGTCCGCCGGCCAGCGCCGCCGCTGAGAAGATGCACAGCAGCACCGCCGCGGGCAAAGCGCGGCATACCCGAAGCATCGTCATCTCGGCCTCCCGGTCCGGGCGCCCTCCCCGGGGGCGCCTCTGCCGGCCAGCCTACTAACCCCCATGCCGGTTGACAATGCCGGCCGACGCATCCGCCGGGTTCCCTTGCCGGCGGGCCGCAGGCTAGTGTCGGCGCAACGACGGGAGGGTGCGGGTGCAGACTCATTTCTCGCTGGCGCAGCTGGCCGATCCGGACAATGCGGTGTCGGAGCAGATCCTGCGCAGCTGCGTGCACTGCGGCTTCTGCCTCGCGACCTGCCCGACCTATACGGTGCTGGGCGACGAGCTCGACAGCCCCCGTGGCCGCATCTACCAGATCAAGTCGATGCTGGAGGGCGGGGGGCCGGCCCCGGCCAGCGTCGCCAGGCATCTCGACCGCTGCCTGTCCTGCCTGTCCTGCATGACCACCTGCCCGTCGGGCGTGCACTACATGCATCTGGTCGACCACGGCCGCGCGGTGGTGGAGAAGACCTATCGCCGGCCGCTGCAGGAGCGGGCGCTCCGGGCGCTGCTGGCGGCGGTGCTGCCGCGGCCCCGGCT
>NZ_JANX01000900.1 GCF_000767795.1 Inquilinus limosus MP06
GGTGACGGCTCGCCGGGAACCGTTCTCCTACCCGCACCATCCAGTCCCCCCTCCCCTGCGGGAGGGGGTAGGGGAGGGGCTCGCGCCGTGGGAGCAGGATCCGCCGGTCCTGGCGTGGCCAACCCCCTCCCCCCTCCCCCCCTATCCCCCCTCCCGCGAGGGGAGGGGGGGACTCGGAGGTCAGCCCGCCGTCGCCTCGGATTGCAGGGCGGCGTAGCGGTCTCTGGCGCGGGTCAGGTGCACGCGCATGGCCCGGCGGGCCGCGGCGGCGTCGCCGGCGCGGATCGCGGCCAGGATCGCCTCGTGCTCCTGTCCGACCCGGCGGAGGTGTCTCTCGCGCTCGCCCTGCGACAGGGCCGCGACCGGGATGCGCTGGCGCGGGATGACCACGTTGAAGACGTCGAACACCCGGGCGAAATAGGCGTTGCCGGTGGCGGCCAGGATGGCGCGATGCACCGCCAGGTCCTCGCCCAGCCCGACCGTCTCGGCATCGGCCCCCGGCGCCGAGATCGCGGCCAGGAAGGCCGCCTGCGCCGCCTCGATCCGCGCCAGCTGCTCCGGGTCGCGCCGCTCGGCGGCCAGGGCCGCGGCCTCGACCTCGATGCTCAGCCGCAGCTCCAGCACCTGCAGCAGGTCGCCGATCGATTCCAGCTTCTCGGCGTCGATGGCGAAGGCGCGGGCGGGCACCGTCTCGGCCACGAAGGCGCCGAGTCCCTGGCGGGTGGTGATCAGGCCGCGGGCGCGCAGCGAGGCCAGCGCCTCGCGCACCACGGTGCGGCTGACCCCGGTGGCGGTGACGATGGCCTGTTCGGTCGGCAGGCGCTGACCGGGGCCGAGGTCGCCGGACGCGATCTGCGCCTCCAGCGTCTCGACCAGGCCGGCGGTGAGGTTAGGGGCTTTCCGGATCGCACCGAAAGCCGCGGAATCCCCGCTCATGTCATCCTTCAGGTCACACGCCTCGCGGCCCGCAGGATCGCAGCGCCTGCGGTGCGGTGCAAGGCCGCCGCCGCGGCGGCCGCATTGTGAACCCGCCGGCAATCTGGAACAGTCCGGGCATGGAGCTGCATCTCGATCCGGTCGGCGGCCTGGCGGGCGACATGTTCATCGCCGCGCTGCTCGACCTGTTCCCCGAGCACGAGGCCGGGCTGCACGGCAGCCTGGCCCGCACCGGGCTGCTGGCCAGCGTCACCGCCCGGCTGGCACCGCACAATGACGGCGTGCTGGCCGGCAGGCGCTTCCTGGTCGAACGGCAGGGCGGGGCAGGGGGCGGGCATGATCACGTCGCCTGGCGCCGGATCCGCGAGGAGCTGGAGGCGTCGGCGCTCGACCCCGCGGTGCGCGACCATGCCATCGCCATCTTCCGGCACCTGGCCGAGGCCGAGGCGCGGGTGCATGGCGTGGCGGTGGAGGCGGTCAGCTTCCACGAGGTCGGCGCCTGGGATTCGATCGCCGACATCGTCGGCGCCGCGCATCTGATCGCTGCCGTCGGGGCGACCCGCTGGACCGTCGGCGCCATCCCGCTCGGCTCCGGCCGGGTGCGCACGGCGCATGGGCCGCTGCCGGTGCCGGCACCGGCGACCGCGCTGCTGCTGCAGGGCTTCGCCGTGATCGATGACGGCGTCGGCGGCGAGCGCGTCACCCACCGC
>NZ_JANX01000901.1 GCF_000767795.1 Inquilinus limosus MP06
CTCCAACTAGGCCCCCTGGCCCGACTGGGCACCGCCCTGCTGCTGGCGGTGCCGGTGGCGGCGCTGATCACCGGCGGCGCGGTCGACCAGCTGTCGCTGATGAAGGAATACGTCCAGCAGCACGGCGTGTTCGGCCCGCAGGTGCTGCGCCACCTGCTGCTGGTCGGGCTGGCGCTGGTGCCCACACTGCTGATCGGCGTGCCCCTGGGCATCGCCGCCCACCGCTCCGCCGCCGCGCGCGGGCCGATCTTCTCGGTCCTCGGCATCATCCAGACGGTGCCGTCGATCGCCCTGTTCGGTCTCTTGATCGCGCCGCTCTCCGCCTTGTCCGAGGCCCTGCCCTGGCTCGGCATCAGCGGCATCGGCATCACCCCGGCGGTGATCGCGCTGACCCTCTATTCGCTGCTGCCGATCGCCCGCAACACAGCCGCCGGGCTGGACCAGGTCGAGACCGGGGTGATCGACGCCGCCCGCGGCATCGGCATGACCCCGCGCCAGATCTTCCGCAAGGTCGAGGTGCCGCTGGCCCTGCCGGTGTTCCTGTCCGGCCTGCGCATCACCCTGATCCAGGCGATCGGGCTGACCGCCGTGGCGGCGCTGATCGGCGCCGGCGGGCTGGGCGCCGTGATGTTCCAGGGCCTGTTCGCCAACGCGCTGGACCTGGTGCTGCTGGGCGCCCTGCCGATCATCCTGATGGCGGTGGCGGTCGACGCCGTGTTCCGCATCCTGGTCGCCGCCCTGCAAGCCCCGTCCCCGGGGAGGAGAGCCACATGATCGAGTTCGACCATGTCAGCAAGCAGTTCGACGGCATCAAGGCGGTCGACGACCTGACCCTGGCCATTCCGGACGGCGCCTTCTGCGCCCTGATCGGCTCCTCCGGCTCCGGCAAGTCGACCAGCCTGCGCATGATCAACCGGCTGATCCCGCACTCCTCCGGCACGCTCAGGGTCGGCGGCGAGGATGTGGCGAAGATCCCGGCCGAGGCGCTGCGCCGCCGCATGGGCTATGCCATCCAGTCGATCGGCCTGTTCCCGCACTGGACCGTCGCCCGCAACATCGCCGCGGTGCCGACCCTGCTGGGCTGGCCGCAGGGGAAGATCGACGGCCGGGTGCAGGAACTGCTGGAGCTGCTGCAGCTCGACCCGCGCTTTGCCGCGAAGTACCCGCACCAGCTGTCCGGCGGGCAGCAGCAGCGCGTCGGCGTCGCCCGGGCGCTGGCGGCCGACCCCGAGGTGCTGCTGATGGACGAGCCCTTCGGCGCGCTGGACCCGATCACCCGCGACGCGCTGCAGGGCGAGATGGCACGGATCCACCGCGAGACCGGCAAGACCATCGTCTTCGTCACCCACGACATGGACGAGGCGCTGCGCCTGGCCACCCAGATCGCCATCCTGGACCATGGCCGGCTGGTGCAGCTCGGCAGCCCGCGCGAGATCCTGACCGCGCCGGCCAACGACTTCGTGCGCGACTTCATCGGCCGCGACGACCTGGGGCTGAAGCTGCTGGCGACCGAGACGGCGGCCGACCGAGCGCGGCCCGGCGAGCCGGCGGAGGGCGCGCCGATCCCGGCCGACGCCTCGCTGCGCACCGCCCTGTCGATCCTGGTGGCCCGCCATGCCGACAGCGCCCCGGTGGCAGCGGCC
>NZ_JANX01000902.1 GCF_000767795.1 Inquilinus limosus MP06
ATCAGCAGGAAGGGCAGCGCCGGCAGGACGAAGCGGTATTCCTTGTGGGCGACCAGGCTGTGCGACAGCACCACCGCCAGCGGCACCGCCACCAGCATCGGCTGGCGGCGCGCGCCCAGCACGATCAGAGCGGCCATCGGCGCCAGCCACCACGACCAGACCCGGGCGTATTCGGTGAAGTAGAAGCCCAGCGGCATGACGCCGAAGCTGTGGCTCTTCTCCTCGACGATGTTGATCCAGAAGTTCTTCAGCACCGACTGGAACGGCCAGCCCAGCGTCACCCAGTCGAGCAGCCCGTTGCACAGCACCACCGGGACCAGCCCGGCCAGCAGCATCGGCCGCACCCGGCCGCGCCAGTCGCCGCGGCCGGCGATCACGACCGCCGTCACGATCGCCGGCAGCAGGTGGAAGCGGAAGACGAAGACCAGGCCGAACAGCACCCCGGCCCAGACCAGCCGGCGGCGGTCCGTCGTTTCCGCGGTCCAGGCCAGCCAGCAGCCGACCAGCAGCAGGCTGGTGGCGATCGATTCCGTCAGCGCCGTCGGCGCGAAATAGATCAGCTCGAACCAGATCGTGCCGATGAAGGCCGCGGTCAGCCCCGCCGTCAGCCCGGCGGCGCGCCGGGCCCAGAGGAAGGCGACGGCCGGGATACCGAGCGACAGCGCCGACCACAGCGCCTTCGAGACGCCGAGATAGGCCGACGGGTCGTCGCTGACCCAGGACACCGCCTTCATCAGCCCGGCCAGCATCCCCGGCAGCAGCCAGGAGCGGATGCCCTCGCGATACTCCCAGGGCACCATGCCCTGGCCGAAGGCCAGCCGGTGCGCCTGCTCGTAATACTGGAACAGCTCGTCGGCGTGGTGGATGCGCGGGAAGGCCAGAGCGAGGGCGAAGCGGAGCACCAGCCCGAGGGCCAGCAGCCCGGCGAGTCCGACCAGCCAGGCGGGCCAGCGGTCGAGGATGCCGGGCCGCGACGGATACGGCAGAGCGACCGAGGCTGCTGCGGAGCCGATCGGACGACCGAGATAGCGATCGGACACGGAGGGATCGACCGATCGGCGTTGCTCCACAGTGTCGTCGGTCATGTCGCTCCGAATCGCGGCGGACTATCGAGTATCGCTGCCTATAACACCGGCGGGTTGCTTTTCGTCTGCAAAAACCTCGCAAAAATCATCATATCCAGGATCGTGTTGAGAGTTTGTCCATGCCTCCATCGGAACAAGGCGCGGTCCCCGGGATGAAAACCGGAGGTGGCTGCGTATATGGGGCATGAAACGCCGCAAGGATGATTTCGACGTCATCGCCGAGCTGCCGGGGCTGAAGCGCTACGCGCTGGTCCTGACCCGCGATGCCGCCGAGGCCGAGGACCTGCTGCAGGACACCCTGCTGAAGGCCTATGAGGGCCGCCGCGGCTGGCAGCCGGACCGGGCGCTGCGCCCGTGGCTGTTCTCGATCATGCACAACGCCCATGCCTCGCGGCTGCGCGGCCGCCGCGCCGAGGATGCGCGCATCGCCCAGGCGACGCAGCTGGCGCCCCAGGCCGGCGCGCCGAGCCAGGATGCGCGGGTGCAGCTGGCCCAGGTGCAACGCGCCCTGATGGCCCTGCCGGACGGAGCAGCGCGAGGCGCTGCTGCTC
>NZ_JANX01000903.1 GCF_000767795.1 Inquilinus limosus MP06
ACCAGCATGGGCGGGGATGCCGAGCAGGGGTATTTCGCCGACGGCATCACCGAGGACATCATCACCGACCTGTCCCGGGTCTCCGCCCTGTTCGTGGTCGCCCGCAACACCGCCTTCACCTTCCGCGGCCAGGCGGTGGAGGTGACGGAGGTGGCCCGGCGGCTGAATGTCGGATACGTGCTGCAGGGCAGCGTCCGCAGGGCGGCCGATCGCGTGCGGATCAATGTGCGGCTGATCGAGGGCGCCACCGGCGACCATCTGTGGTCGGAGCGGTACGACCGGGATTTCGACGACATCTTCGCGTTGCAGGACGACATCTCGCGCAGCGTCGTCGACGCCCTCAGGGTCACCCTGCTGCCGGAGGAGCTGCGGTCGATCGAGGGCCGCCCGACGACCAGTGCCGACGCCTATGAATGCTGCCTGCAGGGCCGTTCGGCCCTGTTCACCAGCTTCGGCAACAAGCCGGCGCTGGCCGAGGCGCGGGAGATGTTCCTGCAGGCGATCGCGATCGATCCGGGCTATGCCCGCGCCTATGCCGGCGTCGCGGCCTGCGACGTGCTGCTGTGGCTGGGCGGCAGCACCGAGATCTCCTACGAGGAGATCCTGCGCAACAGCGACACGGCCCTGAGCTTCGCGCCGAACCTGGCCGAGGCCCATGCCTCCCGCGGGCTGGCGCTGTTCCTGGCCGGCCGGGCCGGGGAGGCGACGACGGCCTTCGAGCGGGCGCTGGCGCTGGACCCCGAGCTGTTCGAGGCGCATGAATGGTACGCCGAGATGTGCCGGAACACCGGCCGCTACGCCGAGGCCGCCGCCCTGTTCGAGCGCGCGGCCGACCTGCGCGACACCGACTACATCTGCCTGGTGGTGCTGCGGGACACCTACACGTCGCTCGGCCGCGCCGAGGATGCGCTGGCGGCGGCGCGGCGGGGCTTCGCCCGGATCGAGGCGCAGCTGGCCCGGCGGCCCGACGACGCCATGGCGCTGTGCGCCGGCGCGGCGATGCTGGTCTCGCTGGGCGATCCTGGCCGTGCCCTGGCCTGGGCCGGCCGGGCCCTGGCGCTCAACCCCGAGGATTATGTGGTGCACTACAACGCGGCCTGCACCTATGCCGAGGCCGGCCGGCCCGACGCCGCGCTGGACCGTCTGGAGCACATCTCCGCGCGCACGCCGCGGGTGCGGTCCTGGCTGCTCGGCATCGTGCAGCATGACTCCCAGCTCGACAGCCTGCGCGCCGTGCCGCGGTTTCGGGGCTTCCTGGCCCGGCTGGAGGCGGATGTGCAGGGCGCCCGGACCGGCCACGACACGGAGTGCGGCGCCTCCGCCGGCACCGGCCCGGCCTGACCGGCTCGCGGGTCGGTGCCCCCTGCCGGGGCCTAAAGCAGGCCCCGCACCCAGCCCAGCTCGCCCATTGCCTGCCAGACGGCGCCGGCGGCGACGGCGAGCAGCAGGGCGGACGCTGCGAGCGCGATGCAGAGCAGGATCCCGTCCTCCTCCAGATAGGCGATGGCGAGCAGGGCGATCGCCAAAGCGGGCGGGATGTTGCTCAAGGAATCGGGGCCAGCAGCAGCACGCCGAGCAGCAGCACCACCAAGCCGACCCCGCGCTTGGTCGCCTCGAACGGCGTCGGC
>NZ_JANX01000904.1 GCF_000767795.1 Inquilinus limosus MP06
ACCTGGGTGGTGGCGCCGTCCGGGATCGGCTGCATCCGCACAACGCCGGGCTGCTGCACCACGCGGACCGGCGGCAGCGTCGAGGCGGCGCTCGACCCGTCCGGGATCGGCTGCATGGCCGCGACCACGGTGGTGGTGCCGCGGGTCGACGACCCGTCGGGGATCGGCTGCATGGCCGCGACCACCGTGGTGCTGCGGGTCGACGAACCATCCGGGATCGGCTTCATCGCCGCCACCACGACGGTGTTGCGGGTGGAGGATCCGTCGGGGATCGGCGCCATGCGGATCGTCGCCGGCACCTTCTGCTGGATCTGCGCGGCGGCGTACTGGGTCATCCGGTCGCTGTCGCCGTCGCGGCCCGGCACGATGCCGGCGATCTGGGGCCCAATGATGTCCATGTAGCGCTGAGTCTCGCGCGGCAGCGGCCGGCCTTCCTCGACATACTGGCGGTACCGCTCCGGCCCGGCGTTGTAGGCGCCGAGGAAACCGGGCGAGCCGTACAGGTCGTACATCTCGCGGAGATAGGCGGTGCCGGCCATGATGTTGTCGCGCGGGTCGTAGGCGTCGCCGCCCAGCCCATGCACATAGCGCAGCTCCTCATAGGTGCCGGGCATGACCTGCATCAGGCCCATGGCGCCGGCATGGCTGGTGATCGGCTGGCCGCCCTTCCAATGGGTCTGACCGCCGCTTTCCACCTGCATCACCGCGCGGATCCATTGCTCGGGGATGTTGAAGCGGCGCGAGGCGTCATGGATCTCGACGCCCCAGGGGCCGCTGGCAACCACGGGTTTCGGTTTCGGCGCCTCGGCGCAGGCGGCGAGCAAGCCTGCAAGCAAGGCCGTGGCCGCAACCGTCCTGGTCCAGCGGGTTGTCCCTGGCATCTTCCCCTCCATGCTCCCCCAAAACCAAAAGCCCGGCAGCGACGCCGCGGGCCTCAAAATTGACGCAGGCCCTTAACGTATACGGACAAGTGCTTCATTTAAAGAGGAAAAACGCAAACGCCAATCCCCCTCGGCGGCGCATTTCCTAGGCAGGATGCTGACTGAGAGCGGGCAATCCGTCGAGCGAAATCGTCACATGAATGATGCCGGGCTCGTCCGGCACGTCCTCGCGGGCGAATCCCAGCTCCCCGGCCATGCGCAGCATGGTCACATTCTCTCGCAGCACCTCGCCGAAGATCCGCTTCAGGCCGCGGCTGCGGGCATAGTCGATGATCTCGGTCATCAGCCGGTGGCCGAGGCCCAGCCCCTTGAGGTCGGAGCGCACCATGATGCCGTATTCGGCGGTCTCGCCGTCCGGGTCGGCGATGATGCGCACAGCTCCCAGGATCACCCGCTGCCCGTCCTCCTCGGCCTCGGCCACCAGCGCCATCTCGCGGTCGTAGTCGATCTGGGTCAGCCGGGCGGCGAATTCATGGCTGAAGCTGCGCATGGCGCTGAAGAAGCGCAGCCGCACATCGTCCGGGCTGGACCGCTGCAGCATCTCGCGGATCGCCGGCTCGTCCTCCGGCCGGACCGGCCGCAGCGTGACCTCGCGCCCGTCGCGCAGCGTCAAATGCTGCACCAGCCGCTGCGGATAGGGCCGGATGGCGAAACGCGGCGTGCCGGGCGGCAGCGGCGGCCGCACC
>NZ_JANX01000905.1 GCF_000767795.1 Inquilinus limosus MP06
CCGTGAAGAATTGCAGGTCCTGCGAGGAGATCATTAAGGCTGATCTTAATCTGATATCAACGACCGGTAAATTGCGGCTGCACCATCCGCCCGCTAGACATCGGGAACCCCAGCCCGGAAGCCGCCGATGCCCGCCGCCGACCGCCTCTCCGCCCTGCCGACGCCGAGCCTCGTCCTCGACGAGGGCCGCATGCTCCGCAACATCGAGCGCCTGCGCGGCCGCCTGCAGCCGCTGGGCGTGGCGCTGCGCCCGCATCTCAAGACGGCGAAGTCGGTCGAGGTCGCGCGGCGCCTGCTGGCCGGCGGCGACGGCCCGGCCACGGTCTCGACGCTGAAGGAGGCGGAGGTGTTCGCCGCCGCCGGCATCCGGGACATCCTCTACGCCGTCGGCATCGCGCCGCGGAAGCTCGACCAGGTCCTCGCCCTCCGGGCACGGGGCTGCGACCTCTCGGTCCTCCTCGATTCGCCGGAGCAGGCGGCGGCCGCGGCCGAGGCGTCGCGGCGGGCCGGCGATCGGATCCCCGCGCTGATCGAGGTCGATTGCGACGGCCATCGCGGCGGGCTGAGGCCCGACGACCCGGCCCTCGTCGCGGTCGGCCGCATCCTGCAGGAGGGCGGCGCCGCGCTGCGCGGCGTGCTGACCCATGCGGGCGAAAGCTACGGCGTGGCCGGGGCCGAGGCGCATGCCGCCTTCGCCGAGCGCGAGCGGTCCGCCGCCGTGGCGGCGGCCGGGGCCCTGCGGGCGGCCGGCCTGCCCTGCCCCGTGGTCAGCGTCGGCTCGACGCCGACCGCGCATGCCGCCCGCGACCTGTCCGGCGTCACCGAGGTCCGCGCCGGCGTCTATGTCTTCTTCGACCTGGTCATGGCCGGCATCGGCGTCTGCTCGACCGACGACATCGCGCTGTCGGTGCTGACCAGCGTCATCGGCCGCAACCGCGAGCGCGACTGCCTCTTCATCGACGCCGGCTGGATGGCGATGTCGCGCGACCGGGGCACGATGGGCCAGGCCGTCGACCAGGGCTACGGGCTGGCCTGCGACGGCGAGGGCGCGGTCCTCGGCGACCTGATCGTCTCGGCCACCAACCAGGAACACGGCATCGTCACGCTCCGCCCCGGCAGCCGGGGCGTGCTGCCCGACCTGCCGGTCGGCACCCGCCTGCGCATCCTGCCCAACCATGCCTGCGCCACCGCGGCCCAGTTCGGCGGCTACGAGGTGCTGCCGGCCGACCCGGCGGCGGGCCTGATGCACTGGCCGCGCTTCGGCGGCTGGTAGACGGAGGTCGATGATGCTGTTCGTCGCCGAGGCCGAATCCGCCGCGCTGGCCACGCATGAGATGGCCTATGCCGCCGTCCGCGAGGCGCTGATCGCCGTCTGCGACGACGGCACGGAGAGCTTTCCGGTGGTGCATGGCCACGGGTCGGCGCGGGAGAACCGCTTCACCGTCAAGGCGGCCGCCGCGGCCGATGTGGCGGGGCTCAAGATCGGCTCCTTCTGGCCGGGCAATCCGGCGGTCGGCCTGCCGCGCCACAACTCGCTGATCCTGCTGTTCGACCAGGAGAAGGGTCGGATCGGCGCGGCGATCGAGGCGGGCACGCTCAACGCCTACCG
>NZ_JANX01000906.1 GCF_000767795.1 Inquilinus limosus MP06
GGGCGCGGTCCGGCCCGAGCCGGGCGATCACCTGGGCGCGCAGGATCTCGTCGCGGTAATTGGCCGACAGCTGCAGCGCCATCAGCTTGCTCCAGACCAGCGTGTCGGCCGGCCGCCACGGCTCGGGCCGGTTGCCGAGGAGATAGAACTCGGGCGGCAGCGCGCCCGGATGGCCGTCGATCCAGGCATTGACCCCGGCGGCGTAGCGGTCGAGGGCCGCGCGCATCTCCGGCGGCTGGGCGGCGACGTCGGCCTCGGCCAGGCGATAGAAGCCCAGCGTCCGCATCAGCTTGTCGAATTTCAGCCCGCCGGTGCCGATCAGCTCCGACAGCCGGCCGGCGCCGACCCGGCGCTGCAGCTCCATCTGCCACAGCCGGTCCTGGGCGTGCAGCCAGCCGAGGGCGAAATAGGCATCGCCGTCGCTCTGCGCGAAGATCGTCGGGACGCCGTGTTGGTCGCGATAGATCCGCACCGGGCCGGACAGGCCGTCGAGCGCGACGGTGCCCGATTCGGCGGGCACCCCGGTGCGCAGCCACCACAGGCCGCCGCCGGCCAGCACCACGAGCAGCAGCAGGAGGCAGGCCAGCGCGATCGCGCCGCGGCGAAGCCATCTCATCGATCACGTCTCCAGGCCGCCCGGGATCGGTCATGGCGGTGTGGTGTTATAATAATCTGTCCGTTTCGACGCGAGGCGCCACGGAGGCGCAGGGTCGGGCCGCGGCGTCGGATGCGCTTCGGTCTATTTTCGCGGGGGGCTAGCCAAGTGGCCGGCCTTGCCCGGATGATATGGAGGTGCCGCGCGTCCGGCGGCGGCCCAGCGTTCCAGGAGCGTTCGATGGAGTCCTTCGCCGACGCCCTCGCCATGGTCACCGCCCTCCGGCCGGAGGAGCCGGTCTACTGCCTGCGGCCCCGGGTGCTGCGGGAATCGGCGGCGGAATTCCAGCGCCAATTCCCCGGCACGGTGATGTACGCGGTCAAGTGCAACGACCATCCTGCGGTGCTGGCCGGGCTCCATGCCGGCGGCCTGCGCCATTTCGACGTCGCCTCGCTGAGCGAGATCGAGGCCGTCGCCGCGCTGCCCGGGACCGTGTCGCACTACATGCACCCGGTGAAGAACCGGCAGGCGGTCGAGCTGGCCTACCGCCGCTTCGGCATTCGCACCTTCGCGCTGGATCATGAGGAGGAACTGGACAAGATCCTGGCCGTGACCGACGGGGCGCGCGACCTGACGCTTGTGCTGCGGGTCGACATGCCGCGCTTCGATTCGGTCTGCGACCTCAGCGGCAAGTTCGGCGCCGAGGTCGAGGCCGCGCCGGGGCTGCTGCGCCGCATCGCCGCCACCGGCAACCGTGCCGGGCTGACCTTCCATGTCGGCTCGCAATGCCTCGACCCCGGCGCCTATGAGAGCGCGCTGACGATCTGCGCCGGCATCCTCGCCCGGGCCGGGGTCAGCGCGCCGGTGATCGATGTCGGCGGCGGCTTCCCGGCCGCCTATGTCGGCACCGCGGCGCCGCCGCTCTCCGCCTTCGTCGCCGCCATCCGCGCCGGGCTGGCCCGGCTGCCGGCCGATCCCGGCCGCGCCGTGTTCTGCGAGCCCGGCC
>NZ_JANX01000907.1 GCF_000767795.1 Inquilinus limosus MP06
CTGGTCGCCAATGCCGGCATCGCCGTGCACAGGCCCTTCGGCGAGTTCACGGTCGAGGAGTTCGACCGCACCGTCGCGATCAATGTCCGCGGCGTCTTCGTCGCCGCCCAGGCGGCGGCGCGGCATTTGCCGGAGGGCGGGCGGATCATCGTCATCGGCAGCAACCTGGCCGAGCGCGTGCCGGGCGCCGGGGTCACGCTCTACACTCTGTCGAAGACGGCGCTGACCGGCCTGGTCAAGGGCGCGGCGCGGGACCTCGGGCCCCGGGGCATCACCGTCAACCTGGTGCAGCCGGGCCCGACCGACACCGACATGAACCCGGCCGATGGGCCGCGCGCCGACGCGCTGCGGTCGTTCATGGCGATCCCGCGCTACGGCAGCGGCGACGACATCGCCGGGCTGGTCGCCTGGGTGGCCTCGGCCGAGAGCCGCTTCGTCACCGGCGCCGCGCTCACCATCGACGGCGGCATGTCGATTTGACCCGCGAGCATGGGAGAGCCGAGATGACCGCACGCGCCGTCTCCGACGACACCGGTCATGGCCCGTGGGTGCTGGGCGCCGTCTGCCTGGCCGGGCTGATGATGCCGCTCAGCTTCACCGGCCCGGCCGTGGCGCTGCCGGCGATCGGGCGCGAGCTCGGCGGCAGTCCTGTCGCCCTGGCCTGGGTGGTGAACGCCTTCGTGCTGTGCTTCGGCAGCTTCGTCATGGCGGCCGGGGCGCTGGCCGACCAGCTCGGCCGCAAGCGCCTGTTCGCCACCGGCGTCGCCGGCTTCGGGCTGCTGTCGCTGGTGCTGGGCTTCACCCCCTCGGTGGTGGTGCTGGACCTGCTGCGCGGCGCCCAGGGCGTCGCCGCCTCGATCGCCATGGCCGGCGGCGCCGCCTCGCTGGCGCAGGAGTTCGAGGGGCCGGCCCGCACCCGCGCCTTCAGCCTGCTGGGCACCAGCTTCGGCATCGGCCTGGCCTTCGGCCCGATCCTGGCCGGCGTGCTGGTGGAGACGCTGGGCTGGCGCGCCATCTTCCTGGCCGGCACCGCGATCGCGGCCCTGGTGCTGCTGTTCGGCGTGCCGCGGATGCGGGAGTCGCGCGACCCCGGGGCCACCGGGGTCGACTGGCCGGGGCTGTTCAGCTTCACCGCCGCTCTCGGCCTGCTGACCTTCGGCATCATGCAGGGGCCGCAGAGCGGCTGGGGCGACCCGGCCGTGCTGGCCCTGCTGATCGGCGCGGCCGCGATGCTGGCGCTGTTCGTGGCGGTCGAGACGCGGGTGCGGCGGCCGATGCTGGACCTGTCGCTGTTCCGCTATCCGCGCTTCGTCGGGGCGCAGTTCCTGCCGATCGCCACGGCGGTCTGCTTCGTGGTGCCGCTGGTGCTGCTGCCGGTGCGCTTCAGTCGGGGCGGAGGGGATGAGCGAGATCGAGGCCGGCGGGCTGATGATCGCCCTGTCCGCGCCGATGGCGGTGGTGCCGTTCCTGGCCGGCCTCCTGGCCCGCCGGATCTCCGCCGCGGTGCTGTCGGCAGCGGGCCTCGTGGTCGCGGCGCTCGGCCTCGGCTGGCTCGCCGCCGTCCCGGTCGGGGCTGGGGCCGCGGCGCTGGCCCT
>NZ_JANX01000908.1 GCF_000767795.1 Inquilinus limosus MP06
CGGCAGCCGGTCCTCCCCCAGCCGCTCGGAGATCGTGCCGATGCTGAGCGCCGCCACCGCCCTGCCCTCGCGGTCGAGCACCGGCACCGCCACGCCGCCCATGCCGGGCAGCGCCACGTCGCGGCGGGCGGCGAAGCCGGCGTCGCGCGCCTTGGCAATCTCGGTGCGCAGATAGACCTCGTCCATGAAGCCCTGGCCCAGCAGCCGCGGGACGTTGAAGCGGATCACCTCCTCCCGCTCCGCCTCCGGCAGGAAGGCCAGGATCACCAGCGCCCCCTGGCCGACGCCGAGCGGCACGCGGCCGCCGATATCGCCGGTGAAGGAGCGGATCGGGAACGGCCCCTCGCAGCGGTCCAGGCACATCGCGTCGAAGCCGCTGCGCACCAGCAGGAACACGGTGTCGTGGAGCATGGCGGAGAGGCGCTGCAGCACCGGCCAGCACAGGTCGCGCAGATTGCCCGGATTGCCCGCCCGCGCCGCGAGGGCGAAGAAATCGATGCTGAGGCGGTAGAGGCGGCTGCGGCCGTCCTGCTCCACCACGCCTTCCGCCTGCAGCCCCTGCAGCAGCCGATGCACGGTCGCCTGGGTCAGGCCGGTGGCCTCGGCAATGCGGATCAGCTTCGCCCCCTCTCCGCCCGCCTCGGCCAGGGCCCGCAGAATGGCGAAGCCGCGCTGCAGGCTCTTGCCCGGGGCCTCGCTGTCTTTCGCCATTTTCGGAAACTCCGAGTCGATATCAGCACTCATGATTCCGGCACATGGAATCTAAGACAGAATACTCTCTATAAAACGGAATGTCTCCTTGACTCACTGTCGTGAAAGAGTCTTCTGAGAAGACGCGTCGGCGCCTTCCGTTCCACGGAAGCAAGACCGGCGGGGCCGAAGCGCGCCAGCGCCGAACGGTCATCGACAGGGATGCCAGGGAGACTGCTGTGACCTTCCTCCGTCTCGAGCGGATCTCGAAGCTCTATGGCGACGTCGCGGCGGTCGCCGATCTCGACCTGACCGTGGAACGCGGTGAGTTCGTCTCGCTGCTCGGCCCCTCCGGCTGCGGCAAGACCACGACCCTGCAGATGGTCGCCGGCTTCGTCCCGGCCACCACCGGGCGGATCGTGCTGGACGGGCAGGACCTGACCCGGGTGAAGCCGAACCGCCGCGGCCTGGGCGTGGTGTTCCAGAGCTACGCCCTGTTCCCGCACATGACCGTGGCCGACAACGTTGCCTTCGGGCTGGAGATGCGCGGCGTGGCGAAGCCGGAGCGGGCGAAGCGGGTCGAGGAGGCGCTGGCGCTGGTCCATCTCGACCACCTCGCCGGCCGCTATCCGCGCGCGCTGTCAGGCGGCCAGCGCCAGCGCGTGGCCCTCGCCCGCGCCCTGGTGATCGAGCCGCCGGTGCTGCTGCTGGACGAGCCGCTGTCGAACCTGGACGCCAAGCTGCGCGAGGCGATGCAGTTCGAGCTGCGCCAGATCCAGCGCCGCACCGGCACCACCACGATCATGGTCACGCACGACCAGGCCGAGGCGCTGTCGATCAGCGACCGGGTGGTGGTGATGGAACGCGGGCGCATCACCCAGATCGACCAGCCCTAC
>NZ_JANX01000909.1 GCF_000767795.1 Inquilinus limosus MP06
CGGCGAAGGCGATGCCGGCGACGCGGCGGCCGACCAGGGTCTCCGGCGGGTCCAGCACCGGCCGGATAGCGACGTCGGCGTCGCGCCGGGTCAGGTTCGCCATCAGGTTGGCGGTCGTCACCTCCAGCATGATGCCGGGATGCAACTCGCGGAACTGGGCCAGCAGCGCCGGCAGCACCGAGGCGGTCAGCGTGTCCGCCGTCGCCACCCGCAGCGTGCCTTCGAGGCGCAGATCCTGGCCGGCCAGGCGGCGCTCGAGCCCCTCGACTGTGGCCGCCATGAAGCGGGCGGCCGCCGCTAGCTCCTCCCCGCCCGCGGTCAGGGCATAGCCGCCGGGCAGCCGGTCGAACAGCCTGAGGCCCAGCCGCCGCTCGAAGCCGCCGATCCGGCGCAGCACCGTGGTGTGGTTGACGCCCAGCCGCCGGGCGGCGCCCGCCAGCGACCCGGCTTCGGCCACCGCCAGCACGGTGTGCAGGTCCTCCCAATCCAGCCGGCTGTCCATGGTTGGCCTGTGCATAGATGCAGATGATTGCTGCAGTATCACAGATCGAACTGCGTCTGTGCACTCGTCATCTTCTCTCCAGCGGCGGGGCTGGCCCGCCTTACGGAGAGACAGAGATGACCCCGATCCAGCTCTACACCTACCAGACGCCGAACGGGCACAAGGCCTCGATCATGCTCGAGGAGACCGGCCTGCCCTATGAGGTGCATGTCGTCGACATCGAGGCGGGCGAGCAGCGCCAGCCGGCCTTCCTGGCGCTGAACCCGAACAACAAGATCCCGGTGATCACCGACCCGGACCGCGGCCGCACCGTGTTCGAGAGCGGCGCGATCCTGACCTATCTCGCCGAGCGATCCGGCAAGCTGCTGCCGGCCGATGCCGGGGAGCGGACCACGGCGCTGCAATGGATCCTGTTCCAGGCCGCCCATCTGGGGCCGACGCTGGGCCAGCTCTGGAACTACAAGATCTTCGCGTCCGAGAAGATCCCTTACGTCATCGGCCGCTTCGAGGCCGAGGCGGCGCGGGTGTACCGGGTGCTGGACGGCACGCTGGGCCGGCGCAGCCACCTGGCGGGCGAGGCCTACGGCGTCGCCGACATCATGAGCTGGCCGTGGATCCATGCCGGGCTGACCAAGATCGGCGTCGGCCTCGACGACAGCCCGAACCTGCGCCGCTGGTACGAGGCCATCGCCGCCCGGCCCGCCGTGCAGCGCGGCTTGCGCGTCCCGGCCCTGGCCGACCACCACTGACCTCCCGACTTCCGACCGAGACACTGCCATGGAAACCCTGTTCATCCCTATCTCGCTGCTGGCCGGCGGCCTGCTCGCGGTCCAGGCCGGCGCCAACGCCCAGCTGGCCAAGGCCACCGGCAGCCCCTTCGCCGCCACGACGCTGCAGCTCTCGGTCGGCACCGCGATCCTGCTGGCCGCGGCGCTGCTGACCGGCACGATCTCGGCCCTGTCCGCTTTGCCGGGCGTGGTCTGGTGGCACGCCGTCGGCGGCACCGCCAGCGCGGTCTATGTGGTCTCGACCATCCTGCTGTTCCCGCGGCTCGGCGCGGTGGTCAGCGTCGGCCTGTTCATC
>NZ_JANX01000910.1 GCF_000767795.1 Inquilinus limosus MP06
GGTCGGAGATCGAGGAGGGCGCGCCGAGGAACCGGCTGACCGACCAGCCGTCGGCGCCGCCGGACAGGGCCACGTCGTCGGCCGGCAGGCCGACGGCCAGCGGGTCGTCGCCCATGGCCGGGAAGGGATCCCCGGTCAGCCGGTCCTCGGCCGGGGATCGGGGGGCGAGGGATTGCGGCCGCTCCAGGGCGGGCGCGGGCGCCGGCGCGGAGGGCGCGCGGTCGAACGCCGCCTCGATCTCATAAGGCCCGAAGACCAGCCGGTCGCCGTCCCGCAGCACTCGCGGCGCATCGGTGTCCAGACGGTCCGACGTCGAATTGAGGAAGGTGCCGTTGGTGCTGGTGTCGGTGACTTGCCAGGCGGCGCCGTCGAAGGCCACCATGCAGTGCCGCTTCGACAGCACGCGCTCCGGGTCCGGCAGCACCCAGTCGCATTCGGTGCCGCGGCCGATGGTGAACTCGCCGCCGCCGACCTGCCGCGTCTCCGGCGGCACGCCGTCGGGGCAGCGCAGGATGCTGAGCGTCAGCATCTCAGGGCCGCGCGGCTGCGAGCTCCGCCGAGCGGGTGCAGCTGTAGGTCTGGACCTCGGCGATGTCGGTCAACTGGCCGCCATTGCCGCTGGTCTTCCAGGCGTATTTCGAATTGGCGTAGAGGCGGTCCTTCACGCCCGGCACCAGGGGGAGATAGTTGACGCTGCCGCCGTCGAGGCTGGTCAGCGCCTGCTGGCCGCGGGGGTCGTACTGCACCGTCAGCCGCCGGCCCTTCTGGCCCTGCGCGGCCGCGCCCGGGGCGGACGCATCGGTGGCGACGCACTGGTAGACGACCACCTGCCGTCCCGCCTCGGCCCCGGGCCGGGCGCAGCCCGCCGCGGTCATGGCGAGGGCCAGCATCAATCCCCACCTGGTCATGACAGACCTCCAGTCGATACGGGGGCAACCCGCTGTTCCGAGAAACGCCGGCCGGACCGGATGTCCAGGCCGCCACCATCGGAACATTCCCGGACCGGGACTACGGGTTCATTTCACCGATGCGGGAAAATGCTACGGCTGCAACAGCTGGGCCTCAGGTGCCGAGACGATCGGAGACCACGGACCAGTTGACGAGGCTTTCCATCACCGCCTTGACGTGGTCGGCGCGGCGGTTCTGGTAGTCCAGGTAGTAGGCGTGCTCCCAGACATCGATGCCGAACAGCGGCTGGCCGCCATGGGCGAAGGGGGAGTCGGCGTTCGAGGTGCCGACCAGGGTCAGCTTGCCGGCATCGGCGACCAGCCAGACCCAGCCGCTGCCGAACACCTTGCCGGCGGCGTCGGTGGTGGCCTTGACCAGCGCCGCCTGGTCGCCGAAGGACTCGCCGATGGCATCGGCCAGCCGGCCCTGCGGCGCCTTCGGCCCGCCGGGGGTGAACTGCTCCCAGTACAGGTTGTGGTTCCAGGCCTGGCCGGCCTGGTTGAACACCGCCTGGTCCTTGGCTGCGGCCGACTTCACCACCACCTCGGCCAGGGTCATCGCCTCATAGGGCGTGCCGGCGGCGAGCTTGTTGAGCGCGTCGAAATAGGCCTTGTGGTGCTTGCCGTAATGCAGGCTCA
>NZ_JANX01000911.1 GCF_000767795.1 Inquilinus limosus MP06
ATTTCGACACGCCGATCTGGCTGGACCCGGCGCTGGCGACCCCGGCGGTGGAGAGCTTCCTGCGCTTCCACACCGGTGCGCCGCTGGTCGCCGACCCGGCCGCCGCCGCCTTCCTGCTGGTGGCCGATGCCGCCGCCCTGCCGCGCCTCGGCGGCCTGGCCCTGGGCGAGGACCGCTACCCCGACCGCTCGGCGACGCTGGTGGTCGAGGTGCCGGCGCTGGACGGACCGGAAGCGGGCCGCTTCACCGGCCCCGGCATCGAGACGGCCGAGCCCGCCCGGATCGCCGGCCTGCCGGCCTGGTTCCGGGAGGATTGGGCGGCCAACGGCGCCGCCTATCCGCTCGGCGTCGATTGTCTGCTGACCTGCGGCGGCCGGATGCTGGGCCTGCCGCGCACCACACGCTGGGAGGGCTGATCCGATGTATGTCGCCGTCAAGGGGGGCAGCGCGCGATCGAGAACGCCCAGGCGCTGGTGGCGGAGACCCGGCGGGGCGATCCGGCCGTGCCCGAGATCGCCGCGGACCAGATCCGCGAGCAGCTGGGCCTGGCCGTCGACCGGGTGATGGCCGAGGGCTCGCTGTACGACCGCGACCTCGCCGCGCTGGCGATCAAGCAGGCACAGGGCGACCTGGTCGAGGCCATCTTCCTGCTGCGCGCCTACCGCACCACGCTGCCGCGCTTCGCGGTTTCGGAGCCGATCGACACCGCGAAGATGACGGTGCGCCGCCGCGTCTCCGCCACCTACAAGGACATTCCGGGCGGCCAGATCCTGGGCCCAACCTACGACTACACCCACCGACTGATCGACTTCGCTTTGGCCGCCGAGGGGCGGCCGCCCGCCGCGGCGGAGAGCGAGGCGGGGCCGGACGGACCGGTGCCGCGCGTGGTCGACATCCTCAACCGCGAGGGGCTGATCGAGCGCGAGGCCGCGGCGCCGGAGGGGCATGAGCCGGTCGACCTGACCCGCGATCCGCTGACCCTGCCGGCCGACCGCGACCAGCGGCTGCAGAATCTGGCGCGGGGCGACGAGGGCTTCCTGCTGGCGCTCGGCTATTCGGTGCAGCGCGGCTATGGCGGCAACCACCCCTTCGCCGGCGAGATCCGGCTGGGCGAGGTGGCGGTCGAGATCGTGCCGGAGGAGCTGGGCTTCGCCATCGAGATCGGCGAGGTCACCGTCACCGAATGCCAGATGGTGAACCAGTTCGCCGGGTCGAAGACGGCGCCGCCGCAATTCACCCGCGGCTACGGCCTGGCCTTCGGCCATTGCGAGCGCAAGGCCATGGCGATGTCGCTGGTCGACCGGGCGCTGCGTGGCCGCGAGCTCGGCGAGGCCGGGCGCTACCCGGCGCAGGACGAGGAGTTCGTGCTGGCGCACAGCGACAATGTCGAGGCCTCGGGCTTCGTGCAGCATCTTAAGCTGCCGCATTACGTCGACTTCCAGGCCGAGCTGGAGCTGATCCGCCGGCTGCGGGCGGAGCATGAGCGCCGCGCCCGCGAAGCGGCCGACGAGGCGGCGACCCGGAAGGAGGCGGCGGAATGAGCGCCGGTATCGTGACGAAGCGGGGAGGGCGGGGCCGTC
>NZ_JANX01000912.1 GCF_000767795.1 Inquilinus limosus MP06
CAGGGCCGGATCGTGCCCGCCGACAAGCGGGCGCGGGACACCTGGCCGGTGCGCGAGGGCGATACCGGCGGGGCGAAGGACGGCGAGCTGGTGGAGGCGCTGGTCGAGGCGTCCGACCGCCTCGGGCCGCGCCGCGCCGTGGTCAGCGCCCGCTACGGCGACGCCGAGGATCCGCGCTCGATCAGCCTGATCGCCATTCATACCGCCGGCATCCCGACCGAGTTCCGGCCCAAGGCGCTGGCCCAGGCCGAGGCGGCGCTTCCCGCCGGGCTGGAGGGCCGGGTCGATTTGCGGCAGATCCCGCTGGTCACCATCGACGGCGCCGACGCCCGCGACTTCGACGACGCGGTCTGGGCCGAGCCCGACCCGGACCATCCCGGCGGCTGGCACCTGATCGTCGCCATCGCCGACGTCGCCCATTACGTGCCGCCCGGGTCGCCTCTGGACCGCGACGCCTTCGAGCGCGGCAATTCCTGCTATTTCCCCGACCGGGTCGTGCCGATGCTGCCGGAGGCGCTGTCGAACGGGCTGTGCTCGCTGCGGCCCAACGAGGACCGCGCCTGCCTGGCCGCCGACCTGTGGATCGACGCCCAGGGCCGCCTGAAGCGCCACCGCTTCCGCCGCGGGCTGATGCGCTCCGCCGCCCGGCTGACCTATGAGCAGGTGCAGGCCGCCCGCAACGGCCAGCCGGACGAGCTGACCGGCCCGCTGCTGCAGCCGGTGATCGCCCCGCTCTATGGCGCCTATGAGGCGCTGCTGGCGGCGCGGGAGAAGCGCGGCACGCTGGAGCTGGACCTGCCGGAGCGCAAGGTGCAGCTGGACGAGGACGGCCGCGTCGCCTCGATCGGCATCCGCTCGCGGCTCGACAGCCACAAGCTGATCGAGGAGTTCATGATCGCCGCCAATGTCGCGGCGGCGGAGACGCTGAGCGACCGGAACCTGCCGGCGCTGTACCGGGTGCACGACCAGCCGGACCGCGCCCGGGTGGCGGCGCTGAAGGAGTTCCTGGAGCCGCTGGGCTATTCCCTGTCGCTGGGCCAGGTGATGCGGCCGCGGGTGTTCGGCCAGATCCTGGAGCGCGCCGTCGGCCGGCCGGAGGAGCCGATGGTCAACGAGATGGTGCTGCGGTCGCAGGCTCAGGCCGTCTACAGCCCGGACAATCTCGGCCATTTCGGCCTGGCCCTGCCGCGCTACGCCCATTTCACCTCGCCGATCCGCCGCTATGCCGACCTGACCGTGCATCGCGGCCTGATCCGGCTGCTGCATCTCGGCGCCGACGGCGCTCCCGACGACGAACTGGCGCGGCTGGACGAGATCGGCGAGCACATCTCCGTGACCGAGCGCCGCGCCGCCCAGGCCGAGCGCGACGCGGTCGACCGCTACATGGCCAGCTGGCTGGCCGACCGGATCGGCGCCATCCTGCCCGGCCGGATCGGCGGCGTCGCCAAGTTCGGCCTGTTCGTGAAGCTGGACGAGTCGGGCGCCGACGGGCTGGTGCCGATCTCGACCCTGCCCGACGACTATTACGACCATGACGAGGCGGCGCACGCCCTGGTCGGCCGGCGCTGGAACCGCGTGT
>NZ_JANX01000913.1 GCF_000767795.1 Inquilinus limosus MP06
GACGGCGCCCTTGTCGGCGATCAGCGGCGCCGGCACCCCCAGCAGCTCGGACTTGGCCGCGTTGGAGTAGGTGATGAAGCCGCGCTCCACGACATCGGAGGATCCGGCGATCGCGGTCAGCGCTGCGGCCACCAGCCCGCCGGTGCAGCTTTCGGCCGTCGCCAGCATCAGCCCCGCAGCCCGGCAGGCATCCAGCACCTGCGTTGCCAAAGCGAGGTCTGCGTCGTCGATCATATCAGCCCCCCTGCCAGGACCGCCGCGCCGATCGCGGCGACCGCCACGCCGGCGGCGATGTCGTCCATCATCACGCCCCAGCCGCCGCCCAGCTCCCGGTCCAGCCAGGAGATCGGCCAGGGCTTGGCGATATCGAGCAGCCGGAACAGGGCGAAGGCGAGGGGATAGAGCCAGAGCACGCCGGCGACCGGGGCCAGGGCCAGCAGCTGGCCGGCCACCTCGTCGATCACGATCGCGCTCGAATCCGCCTCGCCGCCGCGGCAGACGGCGCCCGAGGCCCAGACTCCGACCAGGCCGACGGCTACGCCGGCCACCGCCACGGCCAGCGGGCCGCCCAGCCACCACAACGCCCAGGCCAGGGGCAGGGCGGCCAGCGATCCCCAGGTGCCGGAGGCCATCCGGATCAGCCCGATTCCGCCCACCGTCGCCAGCAGCGTCGTCGGCTGCCAGAAGGTGCAGCCGGGCGGGAGCGGCCGGAACGGCATCAGCGCTCGATCCGGACGCTCGCGGACGCCTGCGCGGCGATGCCTTCCTCGCGGCCGGTGAAGCCCAGCCGCTCGGTCGTGGTCGCCTTGACGCTGACCCGCTCCGCGTCGAGCCCCAGGACCTCAGCGATCCTGGCGACCATGGCGGCGCGGTGCGGGCCGACCTTCGGCCGCTCGCACAGCAGGGTGACATCGACATTGAGGATGGTGCCGCGGGCCCGCACCAGCTCGCCGGCATGGGCCAGGAAGGCGGCGGAATCGGCGCCGCGCCAGCGCTCCTCCGACGGCGGGAAATGCTGGCCGATGTCGCCGGCGCCGATCGCGCCCAGCAGCGCGTCGGTCAGGGCATGCAGCCCGACATCGGCGTCGGAATGGCCTTCCAGCTTGAAGCCGTGGGGGATGCGGATGCCGCACAGGATGACGGCGTCGCCCGGGATCAGGCGATGCACGTCGAAGCCGGTGCCGGTCCGGATGTCGGCAGCGCCGCCGAGCAGTCGTTCCGCGCGGGTCAGGTCCGCCTCCGTGGTGATCTTGAAGTTGTCGACATGGCCTTCGACCAGGCGCACGGCGATGCCCTGGCGTTCCGCCACCGCGGCATCGTCGGTCAGCGCCTCGCCGGCCACGGCGCGATGGGCGGCCAGCAGGGCCGGGAAGCGGAAGCCCTGCGGCGTCTGAGCCTGCCACAGGCCGCTGCGGTCGACCGTGCCGGCAGCGATACCGGCTTCGGCCCGCTTGATCGTGTCGACCACCGGCACCGCGGCGATCGCCGCCTCGGCCTCGTCCAGGGCGTCCAGCACCCGGTCGATCGTGGCGCGGTCGACCAGCGGCCGCGCCGCGTCATGCACCAGCACCCGGTCGGG
>NZ_JANX01000914.1 GCF_000767795.1 Inquilinus limosus MP06
AGATCTCCGGCGTGCTGCCGGAGGCCAGCGCCGCGTCGCTGGACGAGGTGCCGATCCACGCCCCGGGCCGCCGGCCCTATCCGGTCGAGCTGATGGAGCCGATCCGCCTGGCCATCGCCGAGCGGCGCAAGCTGCGGCTGCACTACAGCGCGCCGGAGGCGACCAGCGAGCGGATCGTGCAGCCGCTCGGCCTGTTCTTCTGGGGCAACCGCTGGACCGCCACCGCCTGGTGCGAGATGCGCCAGGATTTCCGCAGCTTCCGCCTCGACCGCATTGACGCGCTGGAGACGCTGGAGGAGCGGTTCGAGCCGGTCAGCGGCCGCACCCTGGCGGATTATCTGGACCGCGAGCGCGAGGCCCGCGAGGCGGAGGAACTGAAGGCGGCGAGCCCCCGTTCCGGTTCCTAGAGGCGGCCGCCCGAACCGGGTGCGCCGGCCCTGGAACCGACCGGAGGCGTGCTTGCGCTACATCCTGCTCTGGCTGCTCGGGGTGCCGATCCCGATCCTGATCCTGATCTGGCTGTTCTTCCACTGACCCGGCGCCGCCTTCGGGCGGCCCTGGCGGAGCGAGCCGGCGGCACAGGATACAGCCCCGGCTTCATTGTCTAGCGACATCAAAATATCCTTTACGGAACAAATACTTGCGCTGTTGACCCATTGAATCCGGACGGCTATCCGAGGCGCATCGACCGCCACCCGGATGCCACCCGTGCCCCTCGCCACCACCCTCGGCCTCGCCTTCAGCCTGTCGATGGACGCCTTCGCCGCCGCCATCGGCAAGGGCGCCTCCGCCCGCCGCGTCCCGGTCCGCGCCCAGGCGGTGGAGGCGATGCGGGTCGGCGTCGTGCTGGGCGGGTTCGAGCTGGTGATGCCGCTGCTGGGCTGGGCCCTGGGCATCGCCTTCGCCGAGGCGGTGGCGGCGGTCGACCACTGGGTCGCCTTCATCCTGCTCGGCGTCGTCGGCGGCCGCATGGCCTGGCACGGGCTGATGCCGGACCGCGTCGCGGCGCCGGACCGGCGGTCGAGCCTCGGCGCGCTGGCGATGGCCGGCATCGCCACCAGCCTGGACGCCACCGCGGTCGGGGTCAGCCTCGCCTTCGTCCGCATCGACATCTGGACGGCCAGCCTGACCATCGGCGCGGTCACTTTCGGGATGTGCCTGCTGGGCTTCCTGCTCGGCCGCGGCGCCGGGGCACGGCTCGGCCGGCTGGCCGAGGTGCTGGGCGGAATCGGCCTGATCCTGGTCGGCGCCAGGATCCTGGTCGAGCATCTCGGCGGGGCCTGATCCATGGGAATTGCGGCCTGACCCCTCCGCCTCGCATACCGGAGAGCCGCCGGTTGTGATAGAATTCGGGCTGGCGTGGCGGTTCCGGCGAGCGGGGGATGGACCGGGCGGACGCGATCCTGAAGGCCGTGCAGCGGATCTACGACGCCGCGGTGTCGCCGGATGCCTGGTCCGGCGCGGTCGAGGCGATCGCCGCCGCGGCCGACGGGCAGCGCGGATCGCTGCTGGTCGAGGACCAGCCGCAGCGGCGGGCCGATCTGATGATCGGCTGGCGCTGGGATCC
>NZ_JANX01000915.1 GCF_000767795.1 Inquilinus limosus MP06
CGGGATGGTGCGGTCGGGCATGGCGATGTGGACGGTGCCGTCGAACCGGCCCAGCCCACCCTTGACCAGGGCCAGCGCGATCGACCGGTCGAGGTTCGGGCTCCAGTAGCTGGAGGTCACATGGCCCAGCATCGGCACCGGCGGGGCGCCCGGGGTGGCCGTGTCGATGATATGCGCCCCCTCCTCCAGCACCAGCTTCGGGTCGTCGGTCAGCAGGCCGACCAGCTGCTTGCGGTCGGCCCGGGCCGTGTCGGCCCGGTCGAGCGAACGCTTGCCGATGAAGTCCGGCTTCTTCTTGCCGACGATCCAGTCCATGCCCAGGTCGCCCGGGGTGATGGTGCCGTCCGTCTCCTGCCCGACGATGATGAAGCCCTTCTCGGCGCGCAGCACATGCATCGCCTCGGTGCCGTAGGGCGTCAGGTCCAGCCCCTGCCCCGCCGTCTCGATCGCCTCCATCAGCGCCAGGCCATAGGCGGCGGGGACGTTGATCTCGTAGGACAGCTCGCCGGTGAAGGAGATGCGGAACACCCGCGCCGGCAGCCCGGCCACGGTGCCCTCGCGCATGGTCAGATGCGGGAAGGCCTCGTTCGACAGGTCGAGGTCGGTCAGGCGCGACAGCAGCTCGCGGCTCTTCGGGCCGGAGATGGTGGCGACCGCCCATTGCTCGGTGACCGAGGTCAGGAACACCTTGAGGTCCGGCCACTCGGTCTGCAGCCATTCCTCGAGCCAGGCGAGGATATTGGCGGCGCCGCCGGTCGTCGTCGTCATGTGGAAATGGTCCTCGGCGAGGCGCGTGGTGACGCCGTCATCCTTGACCATGCCGTCCTCGCCCAGCATCAGGCCGTAGCGGCAGCCGCCGATGGCGAGCTTGGACCAGGCGTTGGTGTAGACGCGGTTCAGGAACTCCGCCGCGTCCGGCCCCTTGACGTCGATCTTGCCGAGGGTGGTGGCGTCCATCACGCCGACCGAGCTGCGCGCCGCCTTGACCTCGCGGTTCACCGCCGCGTGCATGTCCTCGCCCGGCTTCGGGAAGTACCAGGCGCGCTTCCAGCCGCCACCGACATTCTCGAACACCGCGCCTTGCCTTTCGGCCCAGCCATGCATCGGGGTGCGGCGGATCGGGGCGTAGAGGGCCTTGACCCCGCGCCCGGCGATGGCGCCGAAGGTGACCGGGGTGTAGGGCGGGCGGAAGGTGGTGACGCCGATCTCCGGGACAGTCCTGCCCATGGTCTGGGCGACGATGCCCAGGGCGTTGACGTTGCCGGTCTTGCCCTGGTCGGTCGCCATGCCGGTGGTGGTGTAGCGCTTGACATGCTCGACCGAGACCATGCCCTCGCGCAGCGCCAGCCGGATGTCCTTGGCGGTGACGTCGTTCTGGAAGTCGACGAAGGCGCGCACCGCATTCGCCGGCCGGTCCGACGGCACATACCACAGCGGCCGGTCCTCGCCGGCCTCCGGCTCCTCCTGCGCCGTCTCGACCGGCGGCACCGGCACCGCCACCGGGGTCAGCCCGGCGGCCGAGGCCGCGGCGGCGCCGGCCAACAGCCCTTCCTGCA
>NZ_JANX01000916.1 GCF_000767795.1 Inquilinus limosus MP06
GGCCATAGGCCTGGACATCGAGTTCGGCGGGCACATCCTTCATGGAACGTATCATGAACAGAAACGCAAGTTAAGGCAATGGCCGTTGCGTCGGCGCCCTGACATCGGAGATGACTCGAATGGCAAATCGGCCAGGGTCTCGATGCCGGTCGGCACGGCAAGTGCCAGATATCGCACGATGCTGAAGGGTTACGGCCTGACGCCGATCCACAGTTGGCCGGGGGTCGTCCCCGGAGCGGCCGATGGCGCACCCGCCGTCAGAGCGCCACGAAGCCCTGCGGCGTCATCTTGATGGCACGCAGATTCACGCCCATTCTCTGCGCCATGCCGGTCACCCCGTCCCGCAGCCTGGAGAGTCCCGCCTCGTCGCCCTTGCGCCGCAGATCGTCGCGCGTGGCCACGGCGATCATCGCCAGATAGCCGAAGGTCTCGGCCATCTCCTGCTTCTGCGCATCCGTCATCGAGGTGAAGCGCGGAGTGCGGGCCAGCGCCTGCCTCATGCTGCGCCGCAAGGCATCGATGCCGGAACGGTATTGCATGGCGTCGCCGTTGTTCACGACCTCCCACGACAGCACCAGATAGGCGGTATAGGCGTCGGCCACGTCGTGGCTGTCATAGCCGAGCTGCCGCAACAGGCCGTCGAATCTGGCCAGCACGCCGTCGCGGACCAGCGCCTGCCGGTAGGCATCCGGCTGGCGGCCGCCGAACTGTCTGGCGATCCGGTCCAGCACGGACCGGCTCACTTCGGCAGAGGGATGGAACTGCAGGGCCGCGAGGCTGGCCTCGCTCACCGCGCTGCGGCCGCGCGAACCGCCGGCACCGGGTCCGGCGGTGCGGCGCCCTTGCCGCAGGATCACGTCGCCCATCACATCGGAGCCGATGGTCGAGTTGTTGAGCAGCATGCCCTGGCCAAGGCCCACCGTGGCGCCGGCGTCATACTGCGCATGTGCCGCGCCGGTCAGGAGCAGCAGCAGGCCCGCTGTCGAAAGCCGTTTCACGGGAATGTCTCCAAGCCAGGCAGTGCGGGGGCTATCCCAGCCCAGCGGCGCAGCTTCGCCACGGGACCGGCCGCAGGCTCCCCTCCAGGATGTCGAGGAACCGCTCCGTCCGCGCGACGCGCCCGCTGCGCGAGCCGAGCAGCGCCACCACGTCGGCATCCGGCAGCCGCCAGCCCGGCAGCAGCGGCACCAGGCGGCCGGCCCGCAGATCCGCCGCGACGTCCCATTCCGAGCGCTGGATGATGCCCAGCCCGGCGAGGCCCCAGTGCCGCACCACGCCGCCGTCATTGCTGTTCATTGCCGGATGGATGCGGACCGTGGCCCGCCGCCCATCCGCATGGGTGAAGCCCCAGAGCGTGACGTCGGCCCGGTCCTCGCGGATCACGGCGCAGTCATGGGCCTGCAGATCCTCCGGCCGGCCGGGCATGCCGCGCCGCGCCAGATAGGACGGCGCGGCGCACAGCAGGCGCCGGTTCGGCGCCAGCCGCCGCAGGGTCAGCGCCGAATCCGCCAGCGGCCCGGCCTGGACCAGCACGTCCCAGCTGCCGGCCGAGAGG
>NZ_JANX01000917.1 GCF_000767795.1 Inquilinus limosus MP06
CGGTGGTGTTCGAGCTGATGCCGCCGACCTTCACCCTGTCGCAGCTGCAGCGCACGGTCGAGGCGCTGGCGGGCCTGCGCCTGCACGCCCCGAACTTCCGCCGCCTGGTCGACAGCCAGGGGCTGGTCGAGGAGACCGGCGAGGTCGCCGGCGGCACCGGCGGCCGCCCGGCCGGCTGGTGCGCTTCCGCCGCGAGGTGCTGCAGGAGCAGCCCGAGCCCGGCGTCCGCCTGCCCGTGTCGCGCCGGCCGGCATGACCGTCGCGCTGCGCCCGCTGGCGCCGGCCGACCATGACCGGCTGCTGGCCATGGCGATCGCCTTCAACGACGAGGACAGCCATCCGCTGACCCCGGGCGGCCGCCGCGCCCTCGCCGAGCTCGTCGCCGGCACCCGCTTCGCCTCCGGCTGGATGATCGAGGCCGGCGGCGAGGCGGTCGGCTATCTGGTGGTGACCTGGTCCTGGAGCATCGAGTTCGGCGGCCGCGACGCCTTCATCGACGAGTTCTACATCGAGCCGTCCCATCGCGGCCGCGGCCGCGGCTCGGCCGTGCTCGAGGCGCTGGTGGGGCTGCTCCAGGCCGAAGGCGTGCACGCCGTGCATCTGGAGGTCGAGGCCGGCAATCCGGACGCCGCCCGACTGTACCGCCGCCACGGCTTCGCCGGCACCGACCGGGCGATCCTGTCACGCCGGCTGTGACCGGGCGCCTGCCGGCACAGGACGCACGATCGCAGTAGCCTTAACTGCGATTCTCGTTCATGATATGTTCTATGGATAAGGCGCAACCCGATTCTGGTCCGATCAAGCCGAGCGACCCCGACCTGCACTGGACGGAGTGGGCGCTGGACCGGCTGCGCGACATCGTGGATCTCGAGATCCGCACCATGCGGGCCACCGTGCGGGAGCACGAGCAGATCCTGCGCGGCGCCGAGATGCCGGACTTTCCGCTGATGCAGTCGCGCCTCGCCCGCTCGGTGCGGCTGTCGATCGCGATGACCGAGCGGATCCGGCGCGACTATCTGCTGCGCAAGCAGGAGCGGATCGCGTCCGGCGAGCAGGAGCGGCGGCGGCGGAAGCGCGAGCAGGCGGTCGAGATCGCGGTGAAGGCGATCGCCAGGCCCGCCGAGCCGGAAGACGCCGAGCGCGTCCGGTTGCTGGTCCGGGAGAGGCTGGTCGAGGACGAGATCCTCGACGTGCAGCTGGACCTGCTGTCGCCGGAGGAATTCGTGCGCGAGGTGAGCCGCCGGATCGGCCTGCCGCCCGACCCGTCCTGGCTGCCGCCGGGCTGGGCCGACGAGGCGGCGACCGTCGAGGTCGTGGCGGAGACGGCCGGGCCCGCGCCTGCGGAGGGCTGGCCTCGCCCGATGGACGAGCCCGCTGCGGGCTTGCCTCGGCCGGAGCCTTGTAAACCGGACAGCAGTTGATCGCTGCGTCGCCTCCCTCACCGTCATTGCGAGGAGGCGAAGCCGACGAATCCATCCAGGGCCGGTGCGCACTGGCCCCTGGATTGCTTCGCTACGCTCGCAATGACGGCGTGGGTTGGAGAGTCAA
>NZ_JANX01000918.1 GCF_000767795.1 Inquilinus limosus MP06
AAACGGCCGGCGGCGACGCCCATCTCGACGGCCAGGCGCAGCGCCTCGGCGTCCTGAAACGGCGTCGCCGGTGCGCCAAGATCGGCGCCCCAGACCAGCGGCGGCCGCGGGGCCGGCGCGGCCTGCGGCGCCTCTAGCTTTTCTCCCCGCCCTCCGGGCCCCAGAAGATCACCCATGTCGCAAAGTCATCGCTGAAATCCTCGAACCGATGCTCCATATGCGCCGGAACGAAGATCACGTCACCCGGTCCGAACGGCTTTCGTTCTCCGTCGCGGAAGAAGGTGCCGCTGCCGCGCCAGATGACATAGAGCTCGTCGCGCTTGTGCGGTCCCTGCGGATCGGTGCCGCGCGGGGCATACAGCCCGGCTTTCATGGTGCCGTGCTGCAGCCGGTAGAGGAACTGTTCGGCCGGCGGCGCGGGAAACAGCGCTTCGGTCCCGGCGACCGTGACCAGCCAATCCTGCTCGGCGCTCATGGCGCTTCTCCTTGTGGTCCCTGGTCCGGGAACGGTACGTCGGCCGGGGCCGGCGGGCGACCGGAACCTTGTCTCGCGACAAGCCGCGGCTTCCCTCCGCCGCCGATTCGGGTCTATCTCGCGGGCAGCCTGTCCGGAGAGCAGAATGACCGAGTTCGACCCGACCGACCCCGCCTCCTACCCGCATTGGGCGGAGGAGCGCGTGCGCTATTCCGACACCGACGCGCTGGGCCATGTGAACAACAACGCGTATGGCGTCTATTTCGAGACGGCGCGGCTGCACTTCTTCCGCGACGCCGGCATCCATCTGGGCAAGAGCCGCGGCGCCGTGGTGGTGCGCATCACTATGAACTTCCTGCGCGAGCTGACCTGGCCGAACGACGTGCGCATCGGCACGCGGATGGTGAAGCTGGGCGGCAAGTCCTTCACCTACGCCCAGGCGCTGTTCGTCGGCGACCGCTGCCACGCGACGGCGGAGACGGTGAGCGCGATGTTCGACCTGGAGACGCGCCAGTCCTTCCCGATCCCGGAGGAGCTGCGCACCCGCTTCGCGCCGGAGCTTTAGCGGCTCTCCGCCGGTCGCGTCTCCGGCATCGTCAGCGTGATCAGGACCAGCCCGGCGGCGGCCACGGCGGCAAGCGTGGTGAAGGCGGCATAGCTGCCGAAGCTGTCGGTCACCAGACCGGCCAGAAGCGTGCTGACCGAGGCGCCGACGCCCATGGCGCAGCCGACCAGCCCCTGGGCCAGGTTGAAATGGCCGCTGCCGCGGGCGACGTCGGAGACGGTCAGCGGCACCAGCACGCCCAGCACCGCGGCCGACACCCCGTCCAGCACCTGGAACGCCACCAGCAGCTGCGGGTCGGTGGTCAGCGAGAACAGGAAGGCGCGCACCGCCAGCGTGCCGAAGCCGAGGATCAGGAAGGGCCGCCGGCCCCAGCGCTGCGCCGCCCGGCCCATCCAGGGCGACAGCACGGTGACGGTGAGCTGCGGCACGATCACCGCCGCCGCGACCATCAGCGTCGCCGCCTGGCTCGATCGCAGGGTCACCATGCTGGCGGCCAGCGGCAGC
>NZ_JANX01000919.1 GCF_000767795.1 Inquilinus limosus MP06
AGCGTCGCCTCGGCGATGCCGAGCTCATGCGTCGTCCCCTCTGCCGCGGCGGCGCCGCGCGGCTGGCGCAGGCTCTCGGCCTGGAGCGCGCGCACCCGGTCCAGCAGCGCCCGGTCGTCGGCCGACAGCCCGGCCGCCGCGGTGTCGAGCATCGTCCGCTCCAGCGACAGCACGTCCTTCCAGTCCAGCAGCACGGTGGCGAACAGCGCGGTCGCCGCGGGATCGCCGGCCGTGGCGGACATGGCGTAGGAGAGGATGTCGCCCAGCGGCTCGCGGGTGGTCGCCGCCACCAGCTCCATCACCGCCGGGTCGGAGGTCGAGGCGATCTCCCGCCGCGACCACAGCCGCAGCCGCTGCTCCAGCATCCGGTAGGTGGCGGGGGCGGTCGTCGCCTTCTGCTGGCGCTCGAAGCGCGCGACATTGGTCAGCATCGCCAGGGTGTGCGGATCCAGCGGGCCGTAGGTGGCCTCCGACAGCCGCAGCGAGAGGCGGTGCAGGCGCCCTTCCGCCGCAGCGTCGCCCCGCTTCTCCGCGATGCCGGCGAGCAGGTTGGCCATGCGTACAGAGTCGGCCGAAGGCTTGGCGTCGGCGGCGAGCTTGGCGAAGACCGCGTCGTCGGCCGGGGCCGTCCCGGTCAGGATCGCCAGCATGTCCCGCTCGCGGCGCAGATCCACCGTCTCCGGGTTGTCGGGGCCGCGCTCCTTCTCCAGCGTCGCCACGACCTGCCGGTACAGCTCCATCGCATCCTTCGGCCGGTCCAGCCCGATCAGGTCCAGCGCCAGGTTCTTCCGGCTGATCAGGGTCGACTCGTCCGCCGGGCCGAGATTGCGCTCGCGCCAGGCCAGGGCCGCGCGGTCGAGCGGCTCGGCCTCATCGAAGCGCTGCAGCTGCCGCAGCACATTGGCCAGGTTGTTCGCCTGGATCATCGTGTCGTCGCTGTCGCCCAGCGCCTTCACTGCGCGGTCATGGGCGTCGAGCAGCAGGGGCAGCGCCGCGGCCGGGCGCCCGGCGATGTCGTAGGTCTGGCCGAGGCCGCCCACGGCGGCGATCGTCTCCGCCGACAGTGGACCCTCCAGACGCTCCAGGATCTCGATCGCCTTCCTGTGATGCTCGATCGCGGGCCCGTATTGCCGCCGGTCGCGGTCGAGGACGGCGAGGTTGAAATGGGTGATGCCGAGCTCCGTGCTCTCCGGCTGCGCCGCCAGGGCCTGGACCAGCCGGCCGAACATGTCCGCGGCGCTGTCCAGCGTGCCGCCGTTCTGCAGCACGATCGCGGTGTTGTTCAGGATGCGGGCATAGAGCTCCGGATCGCCCTGCTGCAGGCGGTCGAGGGCATCCCGGCGGATGCCGCGGGCCTCCTCCGCCGCGCCCGCCTGCTCCAGCACCACCGACAGGTCAGGCGGGCCGCCAGCGTGGCCGGCGCGTCCTCGCCCAGCCGCCGCTGCCGGGCCGCCGCCAGCGCCCGGGCATAGGTGACCGCGTCGTCACGCCGGCCCAGCATGCCCGTCGCCTCGGTCAGCAGCTCGTAACCGCTCTCG
>NZ_JANX01000920.1 GCF_000767795.1 Inquilinus limosus MP06
CCCCGCCTTCAGGATGATGGCGGACGGCGTCCCGGCCTCCGCCGCCCAGGCGCTGGCGCTCGGCATCGTCGACGACGTGACCGCGGACGACCTGCTGGCGGCGGCCAGGGCCAAGGCGCTGGAGTTGGCCGGGTCCGGCACCCGGCGGCAGGCCCGCGACCTGGACCGGCAGCTGCAGCCGGGCGACCGCGAGGCCTTCGAGCAGGCGGCGGCCGAGGCGCTGAAGCGCAACCCGGACCTGCCGAACATCGCCGCCTTGGCCGAGGTGGTGCGCGCCACCTTCACCGAGACCTTCGAGGCCGGGCTGGCGCTGGAGCGCGCCCGCTTCATCGCCCTGGTCGCCGACGACCGGTCGAAGGCCCTGCGCTACGCCTTCTTCGCCGAGCGCGAGACCGCCCGCGTGCCGGGGCTGGCGAAGGACACGGCGCGGCGGCAGATCCACCGGGCCGCGGTGATCGGCGCCGGCACCATGGGCGCCGGCATCGCCATGTGCTTCGCCAACGCCGGCATCCCGGTGACGGTGATCGAGACGGGGGACGAGCTGCTGGCCCGCGGCCTGGACCGCATCGCCGGCACCTATGCCGCCTCGGTCAAGCGCGGCAGCCTGTCGGCGGAGGACGAGGCCCGCCGCCTGTCGCTGGTGGCCGGCCAGGTCGGGCTGGAGGCCGCGGCCGACGCCGATGTGGTGGTCGAGGCCGCCTTCGAGGACATGGATCTGAAGCGCCAGATCTTCGGCACGCTGGACCGGGTGGCGAAGCCCGGCGCCATCCTGGCCACCAACACCTCCTATCTCGACGTCGACCAGATCGCCGCGTCCACCGGCCGGCCCGGCGACGTGCTGGGCCTGCATTTCTTCAGCCCGGCCAATGTCATGCGCCTGCTGGAGGTGGTGCGCGGCAAGGCAACCGCGCCCGATGTGCTGGCGACGGCGCTGGACCTCGGCAAGCGGCTGGGCAAGGTGCCGGTGGTGGTCGGCGTCTGCCGCGGCTTCGTCGGCAACCGCATGCTGGCCCGCCGCACCCGGGAGGCCGAGCGCCTGCTGATCGAGGGCGCGCTGCCGCATGAGGTCGACGCGGCCCTGACCGGCTTCGGCTTCCGCATGGGGCCTTTCGCCGTCAGCGACCTGGCCGGGCTGGACATCGCCTGGCGCAACCGCAAGTCGCTGGGCCAGACCGCGCCGGTGGCCGACGCGCTGTGCGAGGCCGGCCGCCTGGGGCAGAAGGCCGGCCGCGGCTACTACCTGTACCCCGAGGGCGCCCGCGGCGGCGTGCGCGACCCGGAGGTGGAGGCGCTGCTGCAGCAGGTCTCCGCCCGCCTGGGCGTCACCCGCCGCCCGATCCCGGCCGAGGAGATCGTCGAGCGGCTGGTCTATCCGATGGTCAATGAGGGCGCGCGGATCCTGGAGGAGGGCATCGCCGCCCGCCCCGGCGACATCGACGTGATCTGGATCAACGGCTATGGCTGGCCGGCCTGGCGCGGCGGCCCGATGCGCTACGCCGACCAGGTCGGGCTGAAGACGGTTGCGGCGCGGCT
>NZ_JANX01000921.1 GCF_000767795.1 Inquilinus limosus MP06
ACAGGGTGTGCGGATGGCGGCCGGCCAGCGCCGCGATGCCGATGCGGCCGATCACCTCCGCCGCCCGGTCGCGGGCCTGGTCGCGCGGCAGCCGCTTCAGGCCGAAGGCCACGTTCTCTTCGACCGTCAGATGCGGGAACAGGGCGTAGTCCTGGAACATGAAGCCGATGTTGCGGTCCTCCGGCTCGACGAAGCCGCTCGGCCCGGCCAGCTCCGCGCCGTCCAGCAGGATCCGGCCGCTGTCCGGCGCATCGACCCCGGCGATGATCCGCAGCAGCGAGGACTTGCCGCAGCCGGACCGGCCGACCAGGCAGACGATCTCGCCATGCCTGATCGACAGCGACACCTCGTCCAAGGCCCGGACGGTGCCGAAGCTCCGGCAGATGCGCTCCAGCGTCAGCATTCCGTCCCCCCGATCCCGACCGCGACTCCGTCTGCTTAGAGCAGAGCCGGCACCGATCCAACCGCGATCCCGCCGGCACGCCCGTATTGGCGAGAGCGATGCCGTTTGCTATTGCCACGCTTCCGCCGCATTCCTTGTCGCGGCGAGGTGGATGCGAGGGCAGTCATGTTTCCCGAACGGCTTACCGAGGGCTATCGCACCTTTCTCAGCGGGCGCTTCGCGGCGGAGCGCAGCCGGTACGAGATGCTGGCGGAGAAGGGCCAGCGCCCGGAGATCATGATTGTCGGCTGCGTCGATTCGCGGGTGTCGCCCGAGGTCATCTTCGACGCCGCGCCCGGCGAGCTGCTGGTGGTGCGCAACGTCGCCAACCTGGTGCCGCCCTACGAGCCCGACCGCGAGACCCAGCACGGCACCAGCGCCGCGCTGGAATTCGGGGTGCAGGCGCTGCGGGTGAAGCACATCGTGGTGCTGGGCCATGCCTATTGCGGCGGCATCCGCGCCTTCGCCGACGAGCAGGAGCCGCTGTCGCCCGGCGACTTCATCGGCCGCTGGATGTCGCAGATCGCCCCGGCGGCGGCGAGCCTGGGGCCTCGCAAGGCGAGCGATGGCGACGACTATCTGCGCCGGCTGGAATTCGCCTCGGTCGAGCTGAGCCTGCGGAACCTGATGACCTTCCCCTGCGTGTCGACCCTGGTCGAACGCGGCAAGCTCAAGCTGCACGGCGCCTATTTCGGCGTCGCCTCCGGCCGCCTGCTGGTGCGCGACCCCGAGACCGGGGAGTTCGAGCCGGTGGCGGAGGAGGGGCGCGGCGGGCTGTCGGCGATCCGCTGCCCCTGATCCGGCGGCGGCCTAGCGGGCCATGGCGGCCCGCTGGCTCAGCCAGAGGCTGATGATCGCCACGAGGAAGCCGCCGAGCTGCAGCGGCGTCAGGCTCTGGTCCAGGAGCAGCCAGCCGACCGAGGTCGCGACCAGGGGGCTGAGCAGGCCGAGCGACGCGACGGCACTCGGCTCGATCCGCGCCAATCCCCGGAACCAGAAGATGTAGGTCAGGGCGCCGCCGATCACGCTGAGCCAGGCGAAGCCGATCAGGTTGGCCGCGGTCGGGACCGGCAGGGCCGGCTCC
>NZ_JANX01000922.1 GCF_000767795.1 Inquilinus limosus MP06
CGGCGCGGAAGGAGCTGGTGCGCCTGGTCCGCCACGCCCGCGGCGGCGGGCTGGCGGATTGAGGGAACGAGGACTGCCCGAGAGCGGCTGGCTCCGCATGGGCAGGCGCGTTGCCTCTCCCGCTTGCGGGACCTTTTCAGAATTCCCAGAACCGTCATTGCTTCGCTGCGCTCGCAATGACGCCGAGGAATTGGGTGTTGTGAAAAGACCACGCGGGAGAGGCAACGCCTTGGCTCAATCCGGAAACAGCCTCTATCCCACCGTCTTCAGCCGCTCCATCGTCTCGACCAGGGCGGTGCGGATGCCCGGCTCCATCGCCGAATGGCCGGCGTCCGGCACCACGACATAGGCCGCCTCCGGCCAGGCGCGGTGCAGCTCGTCCGCCGTCGTGATCGGGCACACCGTGTCGTAGCGGCCCTGGACGATCGTCGCCGGAATGTGGCGGATGCGGTCGACCTGGCGCAGCAGCCGGTCCGGCGGGGTGAACAGGTTGTTCAGGAAGTAATGCGCCTCGATCCGGGCCAGGCCCAGCGCATGCGCGTCCTCGCCGGCCGAGGCCACGATCTCCGGGTTCGGCAGCAGGGTGGAGCAGGAGCCTTCATAGATGCTCCAGGCCCGCGCCGCCGGCAGGTGCACCGCCGGGTCGGGGTCGGTCAGGCGGCGGTGATAGGCGCGGGTCAGGTCGCCGCGCTCGGCCGGCGGCAGGAACTCGACGAAGCTGCGATGCGCCTCCGGGAAGAAGGTGCCCATGCCGTGGAAGAACCAGTCGATCTCCGCCGGCCGCATCAGGAAGATGCCGCGCAGGGTCAGCGACCGGCAGCGCTGCGGATGCGCCTGGGCGTAGGCGAGGGCGAGGGTGGAGCCCCAGGAACCGCCGAAGACGTGCCAGCGCTCGATGCCCAGCATCCGGCGCAGCTGCTCCATGTCCCCGACCAGGTGCTCGGTGGTGTTCTGCCGGGTCTCGCCCAGCGGCCGCGACCGGCCGGCGCCGCGCTGGTCGAAGATGATGATGCGGTAGAAGCCGGGGTCGAAGAAGCGGCGATGGGTGGGCGAGGCGCCGGCGCCCGGCCCGCCATGCAGGAACACCACCGGCACGCCGTCCGGCTTGCCGCATTGCTCCCAGTAGATGCTGTGCAGGTCATCGACCGGCATCAGGCCGGTGGCGAAAGGCTCGATGGTCGGGAAGATCAGGTCGCGCGGCATGGGTCTCGCTGTCGGGCTGAGTCTCGATCCCCACTCTACGGCGTCGTCGGCGCATTGCAAAAAGCCGATCGAGGCGAGGCTCTGCGGTGCGAGACCGCAGCCGCCTGTCCTATGCTGCCGGGATGCGCCGCGCCCTGCTTCTCCTGCTCCTGCTCTGCGCCGCCGGCCGCGCCGGGGCCCAGCCGTCGGACGGACTCGACTACGACCCGCCGATGGCGGTCGCCGCCGTGCTCGACGGTCGCACGGTGAGCCTCGCCGACGGCACGGTGGTGCGGCTCAGCGCGCTCGACATCCCCGCCGGCCAATGGCGCGACAT
>NZ_JANX01000923.1 GCF_000767795.1 Inquilinus limosus MP06
GGATTGGCCCAGGCCGGCGCCAGGATCGTCGCCGCGATGCCGCGCCGGGCCGCCGCCCGCGCCAGCCCCTGGCCGAAATTGCCGCTGGAGGTGGCGACCACCGCGGCCGGCCGCGGGTCCAGCGCCGCCATCACCGCCTCGGTGCCGCGCCCCTTGAAGGAGCGGATCGGGTTGAGTGTCTCGACCTTCAGCAGGCAGTTGCAGCCCAGCGCCGCGTCCAGCGCGCCATGCGACATCACCGGCGAATCGAGGAAGACCGGGTCGATCGCGGCGCGGGCGGCGAGAATCTGCTGCGGCGTGAGGGGCAGGGTCGAAGGATGGGCGGCCTGCGCGTCCATGGGTCGTCTCCCGGTTGAGCTGCCGCGACTCTAGCCGGCGCCGCCCCGGCTGTTGTTGAAATCTCCTGCGCCACCGCGCAAAATTCTTGCATGAGCCCCAAGCCCGCCCCCGTCCTCGACCGCCTCGACCACAAGCTGTTGGCGCTGCTGCAGGCCGACAGCGGCCGGACGCTGGAGGAGTTGGGCGACACCGTCGGCCTGTCGCCCAGCGCGGTGCAGCGCCGCATCGCCCGCTACCGCGCCGACGGGCTGCTGCTGCGGCAGGTTGCGGTGCTCGATTCCGGGCGCCTGGACAGCGTGGTGCTGGCCGCGGTGTTCGTGATGCTGGAGAAGGAATCGGTCGACCTGCACCGCGCCTTCAAGGACCGGATGCGGACGGCGCCGGAGGTGCAGCAGTGTTACGACCTGGCCGGCAGCCGCGACTATCTGGTGATCGTCGCCGTCACCGGCATGAAGGCCTGCCGCGAGGCGGTCGACCGGCTGTTCATGACCGACCCGAACATCAAGCGCTTCGACACCCATTTCGTGTTCGACGCGGTGAAGACCGGGCTGGCCTTGCCGACCACGGGTCAGGACCACTGAGCTTCGTCCGGATAAGCCTTGAATCCTATCGGCTTTTCACCGTTTCAGCCGTAGCCAAACTGGGTTTGGCCGCCGCTGCGGCGCGTCCCATCTCATCCTCATCGGTACCGCAACCCGCGCAAGATGATGGATCGTTCCCTGTCGTCGTGGAAAGGCCTTGACCCCGACCGCAAGCCGGTCTTCCTCGGCTATGACCAGACCGAGCGCATGCTGGCCGCCCTGCTGGACCGCGCCGCCGCATGGCGACCGGACGTGGTGGCCGGCATCGCCCGCGGCGGGGTGGTGCCGGCGACCATGGCCGCGGCCATCCTGGCCCTGCCGCTGGCGACCATCGCCTATGACCGGGCCGCCGCACGGAGCGAGTGGATCGGTTCGCCGCCGGCTGGCGCCCGCGTGCTGCTGGTCGACGACGGCTGCAGCACCGGCGGCACCCTGCGGACGGTGCGCGGGATGCTGGTCGCCGAAGGCCGTGCCTGCCTGACCCTGGCCGTGGTGCACGACCCCGAGCACAGCGACTTCACCCCCGACCTGTCGCATCCGATGCGCGAGCTGTGGCGCTTCCCCTGGGAGCGCGGCGAGGCGACGCCGGACGGCCGGG
>NZ_JANX01000924.1 GCF_000767795.1 Inquilinus limosus MP06
GGAGGCTGGGCCTCGGCCGCCTGGGCGGCCAGGGCGCGGGCGCCGGCGGCCTCGGCCAGCTGCATGCCGATCTCGGCGAGGCGCGTGAGCATCTCGCATTGCTGCAGCGCGCAGCCGCGGCCATAGGCCTCGACATCGAACTCGGCAGGCATCTCCTTCATGGAACGTATCATGAACGAAATGCAGGGGTGAGCGCAATGAACTTTGTGTTACCCCCACGCTCCGGCGAGAAGCGCAAACGCATCTGGGGGTGCACCCGGCAAGCCGATCGTGGTGTTGCCGGCTTCGCGACGAGCGGCTTAAGTTCATCCTGCGCAACGCAAGATCTGGCCCGAGCGGAATGGGTGTCAGGAACTATCTGATCGAAGGCGTTTCCGGCACGGGCAAGACCTCGGTCTGCAGCGAGCTGCGACGGCGCGGCCACCACGTGATCGATGGCGATACGGAATTGGCGTATCAAGGCGATCCGGAGACCGGTGAACCGGTGGAAGGCTTTGCGCACGAGCATCACATCTGGAACGTCGGCAAGCTCAAGGCCCTGGTTGCCGACAAGACCCATGCGATGTCGTTCTTCTGCGGCGGGTCCAGGAATTTTTCCCGCTTCATCCATCTGTTCGATGGGGTCTTTGTCCTCGACGTCGATATTGACACCTTGAACCGGCGGCTTGCCTCGAGGCCGGAAGACCAGTTCGGCGGACGGGCGATCGAACGGGAATTCATCGCGCGATTGCATGCCACGAAGGAGGATGTTCCGAAGAGCGGCGCCATCATCGACGCCAGGGCGCCGATCCCGCGCGTCGCCGACGAGATTCTGAGTAGATGCAGGTAATTGCTGGCACGGAGTACCCGGACTACCCGCCCGGCCGGTAGCGCAGCCCGTCCAGCACCAGGCGCAGCAGCCGGCCGGCGCGCTGGCGCCAGTCGGGCTGGCCGGCGATCGACCAGATGCCGGCGGCCGCCGCCAGCAGCACGTCGTCGGGATCGGCATCGCCCCGGATCGCCCCGGCCCTGGCGGCGGCGTCGAGCAGCAGTGCCATCGCCTGCCGGATCCGCGCCTTGGTCCGGGCCATGCCTTCGGAATCGGAGTCCCGCGCCCGGGTCAGCACCTCGGCCATGCCGCGCTTGGCCGCGATCATCGCCGCATAACGGTCCATCCAGTCGACCAGGGCCTCCTCGGGCGGCCGGTCGCGCAGCAGCGCCTCCGCCGCCGCGCACAGCCGGTCGACCTCGTTGCGGTACACCGCCTCGACCAGGGCCTCGCGGGTCGGGAAATGGCGGTAGAGCGTGCCGATGCCGACCCCGGCCCGCGCCGCCACCGCCGACAGCGTGACCTCGCCCTCGACCGCGCCGAACAGCTCCGCCGCCGCTTCCAGCAGCCGCTCGCGGTTGCGCCGGGCGTCGGCGCGCCCCGGCACCTCCTCCGTCTCCTGCCCGTCCAACGCCGTCACGCCCTTCCTCGCCGATCCAGGACCGCCATCATGCACCATTCGCGGCGCCGGTTGAAAACGGAGGACCC
>NZ_JANX01000925.1 GCF_000767795.1 Inquilinus limosus MP06
TCGTCGAGCATGTGCGGGGGATGGAGCGGAGCTAACGCGAGAAGCGCTTCGCCCCAGCCACGCACAGGACGACGGCGGCGGCGCAGCCGACCAGGCCCCAGCCGACCGGCTCGTGCAGCAGGCTGGCGGCCAGGGCCAGGCCGAAGAAGGGCTGCAGCAGCTGCAGCTGGCCGACCGCGGCGATGCCGCCCAGCGCCAGGCCGCGATACCAGAAAATGAAGCCGATCAGCATCGAGAACAGCGAGACATAGGCCAGCGCCAGCAGCGCCGGCCAGCCGACCGCGGCCCAGGAGGACGGCAGGGTCACGAGCGACGCCGGCAGCGACAGCGGCAGCGAGAGCAGCAGCGCCCAGGAGATCACCTGCCAGCCGCCGAGCCGGCGCGACAGCCGGGCGCCTTCGGCATAGCCGAGGCCGCAGACCAGGATGGCGGCCAGCATCAGCCCGTCGCCGAGCGGCGACGCCTCCGCCCCCTGGCGCAGCGCATAGGCGCCGACGATGACGGCGCCGAGCACCGAGAACGCCCAGAAGGCCGGGCGCGGCCGTTCGCCGCCGCGCAGCACGCCGAACACCGCCGTCGCGATCGGCAGCAGGCCGATGAAGACGATGGCATGGGCCGAGGTGACGTAGCGCAGCGCCAGCGCCGTCAGCAGCGGGAAACCGACCACCACGCCGAGGGCAACCACGACCAGCGGCCCGATATCCGACCGCTCCGGCCGGCGCGGCCGCAGCGCCAGCAGCATCGTGGCGCCGAGCAGCCCGGCGATCGCCGCCCGGGCCAGGGTCAGGAACAGCGGGTCGAGGTCGAGCACCGCCACCCGGGTCGCCGGCAGCGAGCCGCTGAAGATGAGGACGCCGAGCAGGCCGTTGATCCAGCCCGCCGCCGCCTCGTTCGAAGATCCGTCCATGGTCGTCTGAGTCGCCTGCATGATGCCGGTGACCTTCGCGCCCGGCGACGACGCAAGCCAGAGATGGTAGAGTACAGTTTCGCCGAACTGTCCTGGTCCGGAGCCCGGTACGGATGCTCGAACTGGTTCCCGCGCCGCGCGACGGCGCCACGCTCGTGGCCACCGTGATGGACACGATCTGGCAGCGGATCGAGAGCCGCGCCCTGGCGCCGGGGGCCAGGGTACCGTCGATCCGCCGACTGGCCGAAGCGCTGGGCGTGTCGAAATCGACGGTGGTCGAGGCCTATGACCGGCTGGCGGCGGAGGGCGCGATCGCCGCCCGGCCCGGATCCGGCTTCTACGTCGCCCGGCGGGCCCAGCCTTTGACCCTGGCCGAGCCCGGCCGGCGGCTGGACCGGACCATCGACCCGCTATGGATCGCCCGCCAGTCGCTGGAGACACCGGAGCCCGGCGCCGGCCCGGGCTGAAGCCCGGCTGCGGCTGGCTGCCGGCCGACTGGATGCCCGACCCGGCGATCCGCCGGGCCCTGCGCGGCCTGGCCCGGGCGGAGGGCGAGGGGCTGGTCGACTACGACTCGCCGCTCGGCTTCGCGCCCCTGCGCCG
>NZ_JANX01000926.1 GCF_000767795.1 Inquilinus limosus MP06
CGGGATCGCGCCCGGCGGTGGTGGTCACCGGCGGCCAGCACGCCAACGAGACCACCGGCCCGGTCGGCGCCCTGCGCGCCGCGCAGCTGCTGCTGCAGGACCCGGAGCACCATTTGGCCCTGATCCCGCTGGAGAATCCGGACGGCTACGCCCTGCACCGTCGCCTGTGCCGGGACAATCCGCGGCACATGCATCACGCGGCGCGCTATACCGCCTTGGGCGACGACCTTGAATACCGGGTCGGCGACGGGCTCTACGAGCGCGCGGCCCGCAGCGAGGCGATCGCCCGCACCGGTGCCCAGCTGCATGTCAACCTGCACGGCTACCCGGCGCATGAATGGACCCGGCCCTTCACCGGCTACCTGCCGCGCGGCTTCGAGATGTGGACCATCCCGAAAGGCTTCTTCCTGATCCTGCGCCACCATCCGGACTGGGTCGAGCCCGGCATGGCGCTGATCGAGGCGATCACCCGCCGCCTGGCCCGGATCGAGCCGCTGCTGGAGCTGAACCGGATGCAGCTGGCCGCCTATGGCGCCCATGCCGGGACGGGGCCGTTCGCCGTGATCAACGGCATCCCCTGCCTGATCGGCCCGGACGAGCGCCACGTGCCGCCGCTGACCCTGATCACCGAATATCCGGACGAGACGATCTACGGCGACCGCTTCGCCCTGGGCCACCAGGTGCAGATGGAGACGGTGCTGGCCGCGGTCGAGCACCATGCGGGGGTGGTGGCGTAGGGCTTGTCAGGTCGGCGCAAGTGGCTGGCCACTTTTTCACCGTCATTGCGAGGAGGCGAAGCCGACGAAGCAATCCATGCCTCCGCTCTTACGGCGCGATGGATTGCTTCGCTGCGCTCGCAATGACGGTATTGGCAGTCTGAAAGGTCTCGGAAGCGGGAGAGGCCACGCCAAAGGCGAGGCCGCTTCTCTAAGTCCGTGTGATCGACACCCCGCCATCGACCAGCAGCGCCGTGCCGGTGGTGAAGCTGGAGGCGTCGGACGCCAGATACAGCGCCGAGCGCGCCATCTCCTCCGGCGTCGCCAGGCGCTTCATCGGATACAGGCCGGTGATGAAGTCGCGCTCCGCCTGGGTCTTGGCGAATTCGCGGTACATCTCCGTCTCGGTGCCGCCCGGCAGCAGCGCGTTGACGCGGACGCCCCGGCCGCCGAACTCGACCGCCAGCGCCTGCACCAGCCCGATCAGCCCGGCCTTGCTGGCGGCATAGGCGGCCACGCCGGGGAAGCCGACGGTGTAGCCGACGAAGGTCGAGGTGAAGATCAGCGACCCGCCGCCGCGCCGCAGCATCGCCGGGATCTGGTGCCGCGCCGCCAGGAAGCCGCTGGTCAGGTTGGTCTCGACCGTCCGCCGCCAGGCCGCGGGCGATACCTCCGGCGTCGGCGCCATCGGCCCGACCATGCCGGCGTTGTTGAAGGCGATGTCGAGGCCGCCGAACCGCTCCTCCGCCAGCGCCACCAGCGCCGGGGCATAGGC
>NZ_JANX01000927.1 GCF_000767795.1 Inquilinus limosus MP06
AACGCGGCGGTGGCGGCGCAGCGGCTGCGCGACCGCGGCGCCGCGCGCGTCGCCGTGATCGACATCGACGCGCATCACGGCAACGGCACCCAGGGCATCTTCTGGGAGCGACCGGACGTCTTCGTCGCCTCGGTCCATGGCGACCCGAACCGCTATTACCCCTGGTATGTCGGCCATGAAGGCGAGACCGGCGGCGGGGCGGGGGAGGGGGCCAACCTCAACCTGCCGCTCGCCCTCGGCACCGGGGACGAGGGCTGGCTGGCAGCAGTCGACAGGGCGGTCGCGGCCGTCGACCGGGCCGGGGTCGACGCCGTGGTGGTCAGCCTCGGCTTCGACGCCTCGAAGGACGAGCCGCTGGCGGCGCTGCAGGTGACCGAAGACGGCTTCGCCCGGGCCGGCACGGCGATCCGCGGCCTCGGCAAGCCGGCCGCGATCATCCAGGAGGGCGGCTATGCCGTCGACGTCCTGGGCCGGCTGCTGGCGCGCTTCTTCGACGGCTTCTCCGGCTGATGGCGGCGGGGCATCTCTCGCCGGAGGACGCCGAGCGGCTGGTCCGTGCCCATTACGGCATCGCGGGGCGCGCCGAGGCGCTGAGCAGCGAGCGCGACCAGAACTTCCGGATCGAGGATTCGGCCGGGCGGCGCGTGCTGCTCAAGGTCTCCGACCCCGCCGAGGAGCGGCAGGTCACGCACCTGCAGACCGCGATCCTGCAGCATCTGGAGCGGGCGGATCCAGGTCTGCCGGTGCCGCGGATCCTGCCGGCGCAAGACGGCGCGGCGGAGATCGAGCTGGAACGCGACGGCACCCGGCGCGTGGCACGGCTGCTGTCTTTCCTGGACGGCGCGCCGCTGGCTTCCGTTCCCGCACGCTCGCCGCTGCAGCGCCGGCGGATCGGCAACCTGGTCGGCCGCATCGCCGTGGCGCTGAGCGACTTCCGTCACCCGGCCGAGGCGCATGAGCTGATCTGGGACATGGCCGGCGCGGCCCGGCTGCGCGACCTGCTGGGCGACATCGAGGATCCGGACCGGCGGGCGCTTGCCGCGGCGTATCTCGACCGTTTCGATGGGGTGGTGGCACCGGCCCTGGCCGGGTTGCGCCGGCAGATGGTCCATGCCGACGCCAATCCCAGCAACATCCTGGTCGATCCCGCCGATCCCGACACGGTGACCGGGCTGATCGATTTCGGCGACGCGGTGCGCACCGTGCTGGCCACCGATGTCGCCGTCGCCGCCGCCTATCACCTGGCGGATGACGACGATCCGCTCGGCCCGGCCGGCGACCTGATCGCCGGCTACCATGCCGCGATGCCGCTGCGGCCGGAGGAGATCGGCCTGCTCGCCGACCTGATGGCGACGCGGCTGATGATGATCGTGATCGTCGGTGCCTGGCGCGCCCGCCGCCATCCGGAGAACCGGGCCTATATCCTGCGCAACAACCGGACCGCCTGGGCGCGGCTGCGCCGCCTCGCCGGCCTCGACCGCCAGGCC
>NZ_JANX01000928.1 GCF_000767795.1 Inquilinus limosus MP06
CGGGAGCCGGCGAGCGACCGCCAGGCCCAGATCAGCTGCTCCGCCGCCTCGCTGCCCGTGCCGCCCAGCAGCCGGGCCGAGAGGTCGCGCTGCTCCTCCGCCTCGCGCTGGCGGCCGCCGGCGACCAGGACGCGCAGCAGCGCGACATGGGCCGAGACGTCGTCGACATCGGCGGAGACCAGGGCGCGGGCATGCGGCAACGCCGCCTCGGGATCGTTGGCATGGCGCTCGAGCAGGGCGCGCAGCACCTGCAGGCGCAATCGGCGCACCTCCTGCCGCTCGGCCACGCACCAGACCTGGAAGTCCGGACAGCTCGGCAGGTCCAGCCCCTCGGCGAACTCGCCCTGGAAGGCCGCCGCGGCCTGCTCCAGCGCCACGGTCGACGCCGCCTCGACCCCGGCCGAGAGCGACCGGCGGATGGCCACGAGGTCGATCCCGGCCCCTGCGGCGTCGAGGCGCACCGTGTCGCGGTCGGCCAGGATGCACGGCCGGCCGGGGGCGTCGACGACACGGCGCAGCAGGCTGAGGCTCGACCGCAGCGCGCCGCGCGGATCGTCCGGAATGTCCCAGAAGATGGCGCAGAGGCGGTCGCGCCGGTGCGGCCGCTCCGTGGCGGCGAGATAGACCAGCAGGGCCCGCGCCTTCCGGGAGGACGGCAGGGCCACGGGCCGGCCGTCCCGGGTGACCTCCACCCCGCCCAGCAGGCGCACTGTCAGCTGCGGATCGTCAGGCATCGCTCGGATCCAGGAAAGACCTCCTGCAGGGGGTCTGGAGGCGGGCGCCCCGTCCCACCGAAGCGCACCCTATCGGCGTCACGGCGCGATTGCCACCGCGCAATTTCAACGCTTTCTGAAACGGTCGCTGCGACGCCGCCACCCTAGATCATCGCCGGATGCCCTGCCCGACCCGTGCCCGGCCACCCCGGTCCCGGCCGGCCGACGCAAACCGCCATCGCCACGTCCACGCTGGAGCTTGTATGGCCACCGGATCTTCGGCCCATCCGACCATTGTCCCGGACCCCGACTGGTCTCCGCCGCTGCAGCCTCACCCCGCCCCGCCGGTGGCGGCGCAGCGGACGCCGTGGCGTCCCTCCGTCGTTGGCCAGGGCGGCGTCCGGCCGGCGCGCATCCTGATGGTCGGCGACGACCCGGCGATGAAGCAGATGGTGGCCGCCTTCTTCGAGCAGCACAGCATGCGCGTCGTCCCGGTCTCGGGGCGGCAGGGTGTGGTCAGCCAGATCGCGGCCGACGCGCCGAACCTCGTGATCCTCGACCTGGACCAGGATCTGGCGAGCGGGCTGGACCTGCTGCGAGAGATCCAGTCGCGGTCGGACGCGCCGGTGATCATCACCGGCAGCCAGCGCAGCGACGAGGCCGACCGCGTCATCGGCCTGGAGCTCGGCGCCGACGACTATGTCGCCCGGCCGTTCGGCACGCGCGAGCTTCTGGCCCGGGTGCGGGCGGTGCTGCGGCGCCGCGGCCATGGC
>NZ_JANX01000929.1 GCF_000767795.1 Inquilinus limosus MP06
TTCTTCGGCGGCGCCGCCTATGTCACCGCCCACTGCCGCCAAGGTCTGGGGCTGGCCGCCGGAGCTGGCGATCCTGGCCGGCACCGCCGCCGCCGCGGCGATGGGGCTGGTGATGGGCTTCCTGGCGATCCGCCGCCAGGGCATCTACTTCGCCATGATCACCCTGGCGCTGTCGCAGATGGTGTTCTTCGTCGCCCTGCAGGCGCCCTTCACCGGCGGCGAGGACGGCATCCAGTCGGTGCCGCACTGCGGGCTGAAGGCGACGGCCACCCAGATGGTGTTCGCCGACGGCAACCCCGATGCCGACATCATGATCGTCGGCGAGGCGCCGGGGGCGGAGGAGGATCGGCTGGGCAAGCCCTTCGTCGGCCAGTCCGGCAAGCTGCTGGACCGCATGCTGGCGGCGATCGGCCTCGACCGCACCACGGTCTACATCTCCAACATCGTCAACTGGCGCCCGCCCGGCAACCGCCAGCCGAACGCGTCGGAGATCGCGATCTCGCTGCCCTTCATCGAGCGCCACATCGCCCTGATGCAGCCGAAGATCCTGCTCTGCGCCGGCGGCACCTCGGCCGCGGCGCTGCTGGCGACGCGCGAGGGCATCACCCGCATCCATGGCCGCTGGTACGACCGGTCCTTCCCGGACCTGCCGGCGCCGGTGCCGACCATGCCGATCTACCACCCGGCCTTCATCCTGCGGCAGCCCGGCATGAAGCGCGACGTCTGGCGCGACCTGCTGGTGCTGAAGCACCGGATGAAGGAGCTGGGCTGCGGCTTCGCGTCCGCGACCTGACCGTCGTTTCACTTTTCCCGGCGCATTCCGTCGGCTAGCTTGGCCGCTTCGCTCGACCACCGCTTGGGGGGACGCATGCCGGGCCGGATCGACGACTCACGCCCGTTCGTCGCCGTGAACATCGCATTGCTGACGGTGTCCGACACGCGCAGCGCCGCCGACGACAAGTCCGGCGACACGCTGGCGGAGCGGATCGCCGCGGCCGGCCATGCCGTGCACGACCGGCGCATCGTCAAGGACGACCAGGCCGCGATCGAAGCGCAGCTCAAGGCCTGGATCGCCGATTCGGAGATTGACGTCGTCATTGCCACCGGCGGCACCGGCGTCACCGGCCGTGACGTGACGCCCGAGGCGTTCCACGCGGTCTACGAGAAGCACATCCCCGGCTTCGGCGAGCTGTTCCGCTGGCTGTCCTACGACAAGATCGGCACCTCGACGATCCAGAGCCGGGCGACCGCGGGCGTCGCCGGCGGCACCTATCTGTTCGCGCTGCCGGGCTCTCCCTCCGCCTGCCGCGACGCCTGGGACCTGATCCTGAAGGACCAGCTCGACAACCGGTTCCGGCCCTGCAACTTCGTCGAGCTGATGCCGCGCCTCCTCGAGAAATGACCGCCATGAACGCCCTTCTCCGCGCCGGCCGGCTGGCCGCTCTCGCCTGCGTGCTCACCGTGGCCGCCTGCGCGGCGCCGGGC
>NZ_JANX01000930.1 GCF_000767795.1 Inquilinus limosus MP06
CAGCCCGAGCCCGGCACAGGCCTCGGCGGCATTGGCGGAGATGGTCGCCGGCGAAGGGATGGGTGGCGTCGATCACTCGGTCGATCCGTTCGGCCCGCAGATACGCCGCCAGCCCCTCGACGCCGCCGAAGCCGCCGATCCGCACCGCGCCCGGCAGCGCCGCCGGCGCCCGGGTGCGCCCGGCCAGCGAGGTGGTGACATTCCAGCCCCCGACTTCGGCCAAGGCGCGGGCCAGAGCCGCGGCCTCGGTGGTGCCGCCGAGTATCAGCAGCCGGCCGGCCATCGGTGCGTCGCCTGGTTCCAGATCATGTCTCGTCTCATACGTCATGTGTCGTAAGGCGCCTAGCGGCGCCGCAGCACGCCTTCTAAGGTTCCGGTGATGGTTGACGTTTCCTTGCCCTTTCCGGCCTTCGAGCCCGGCTGGGTCTGGCTGGTCGGCGCCGGCCCCGGCGATCCCGGCCTCTTGACCTTGCATGCGCTGCACGCGCTGCGCTCGGCCGATGTCGTGGTCTATGATGCGCTGGTGTCCGACGCGATCATCGGCCTGGCAGCGCCGGGCGCGGTGCTGGAATTCGCCGGCAAGCGCGGCGGCAAGCCGTCGCCGAAGCAGCCCGACATCACCGCCAAGCTGATCCAGCTGGCCCGGGCCGGCAAGCGGGTGCTGCGGCTGAAGGGCGGCGACCCCTTCGTCTTCGGCCGGGGCGGGGAGGAGGGGCTGGCCCTGGTCGAGGCCGGCATCCCGTTCCGCATCGTCCCCGGCATCACCGCGGGTGTCGGCGGCCCGGCCTATGCCGGCATCCCGGTGACGCATCGCGACACCAACCACGCCGTCACCTTCCTCACCGGCCACGACGCCACCGGCGACGTCACCGCCGGTGTTGCGTGGGATGCGATCGCCCGTGGCTCCCCGGTGATCGTGGTCTATATGGCGATCAAGCACATCGCCCGGATCGCGGCGCATCTGATCGAGGGCGGCCGGTCGCCGGACGAGCCGGTGGCGGTGATCAGCCGGGCGACGACGCCGCAGCAGCGGGTGCTTGAGACCACCCTGGCCCGGGCGGCGGAGGACGTCGCGGCCCAGGGCATGGAGGCCCCGGCGGTGGTGGTGGTGGGCGAGGTGGTGCTGCTGCGCCAGGCGCTCGACTGGCTCGGCGCGCTGGAGGGCAAGGCCCTGACCCCGGACCCGCTCGGCACCCGGTCGAAAGGCGAGGCGGGGTGATGGCTTCGACGTCCGTTCCTCTCTCTCGGATTCACCGATCTCCGGGCGCCGTCAATTTGCCTCTCCCGCTTGCGGGAGAGGCCGGTCTCGCGCAGCGAGACCGGGTGAGGGCAATCCGGCCGCGACGCCACGAGCTGCGTTTCAAAACAAGGGCGGATCATGCGCTCGCTTGCCGCAAAGCCGCGCTTTCGGCAAAGCCGCGATCCCCTCACCCGGACATCCTTCGGATGTCCGACCTCTCCCGCAAGCGGGAGAGGCAATCCGT
>NZ_JANX01000931.1 GCF_000767795.1 Inquilinus limosus MP06
CGGCGGCCCGCACCGCCCAGCCATCCATGGCGGAGACGTCGAGCGGCGGCTGGGTCAGCCGCGCCGCCACCGGTTCGGCCAGGGTCCGCCCCAGCCCGGCGGGCAGGGGCACGGTCTCGGCCGGCAGAGCGGCGAAGGCGGACAGGATGCGGGCGCGGGCCTCGGCGACCGGAATCATGGCTCAGCCTCGTAAGTGCCGGACCGCCCGCCGGATTTGTGCAGCAGCCGCAGATCGGTCACCACCATGCCGCGATCGACCGCCTTGCACATGTCGTAGACGGTCAGGGCGGCAACCGAGGCCGCGGTCAGCGCCTCCATTTCCACCCCGGTGCGGTGGGTGACCTTGACCGTGGCCTCGATCTCGACCCGGCTGTGCTCGGTGTCGCAGCGGAGATCCAGCTCGACGCTCGAGAGTGGCAGTGGATGGCACAGCGGGATCAGGTCGGCGGTGCGCTTGGCGGCCATGATGCCGGCGATGCGGGCGATGCCCAGCACATCGCCCTTGGCATGGCCGCCGGAGGCGATCAGGGCCAGCGTCTCCGGCTTCATCCCGACCCGGCAGCCGGCCCGCGCCACCCGCACCGTCGCCTCCTTGCCGGAGACATCAACCATGCGCGCCTGGCCGGCCGCATCGAAATGGGTCAGCCCGCCGGTCATGGAGTCCATCCCGCGCAACGCGTTGCCTCTCCCGCTTGCGGGAGAGGTCGGAGACGCGGAGCGGCTCCGGGTGAGGGGAGTTTGTCGAGGTCGGTGCCAGTCCTCACCCGGACGTCCTGGCGGACGTCCGGCCTTTCCCGCCACGCGGGAGAGGCCACGTACAAGGATGGTCCGGCTCGTTCCGGAGAGAGCTGCGGCCCGGTCATGCGGCGGTCGATTTCGCATCCGGCGCCAGCAAGGCGCGGGTGGCGGCGGCGACGTCGTCGTGGCGCATCAGGCTTTCGCCGATCAGGAAGGTGGTGGCGCCCGCCCGGGCCATGCGCGCCAAGTCGGCCGGGGTGAACAGTCCGCTCTCCGCCACCAGCAGCCGGTCGCCCGGCACCTGCGCCGCCAGCGCCTCGGTGGTGGCGAGATCGACCTGCAGGGTCTTGAGGTTGCGGTTGTTGATGCCGAGCAGCGGCGAGCGCAGCTTCAAGGCGCGGTCCAATTCGGCCGCGTCATGCACCTCGACCAGCACGTCCATGCCCTGATCGATCGCCGCCTGCTCCAGATCGCGGGCGGTGGCGTCGTCCAGCGCCGCCATGATCAGCAGGATGCAGTCGGCACCCAGCGCCCGGGCCTCCGTGATCTGATAGGGGTCGACCATGAAGTCCTTGCGCAGCACCGGCAGCTCGACGGCGTTGCGGGCGGCGGTCAGGTACTCGTCGGCACCCTGGAAATACGGCACGTCGGTCAGCACCGACAGGCAGGTGGCGCCGCCGTCGCGATAGGCGCGGGCGAGGGACGGCGGGTCGAAATCCGGGCGGATCAGCCCCTTTGAC
>NZ_JANX01000932.1 GCF_000767795.1 Inquilinus limosus MP06
GGCCCAGGCCTCGACAAAATCCCCTCACCCGGAGCCGCTCCGCGTCTCCGACCTCTCCCGCAAGCGGGAGAGGCAACACCTCACCGCCTTGGCGTCCCGCGGGACTACTGGCCTCCCAGCGCGCGAAAAATCTTCTGACCGGCCCGGCCGGTCTGCGGCATGCCGAGGCGCTGCTCGGCGGCCGAGATCGCGGCGCGGGTGGCCGGGCCGATCTTGCCGTCCGCCTGGCCGCCGATGTCGTAGCCCTGGGCCAGCAGCAGCTGCTGCAGCCGCAGGCGCTGGGCCCGCGACAGGCCGGGATCGTCGGTCGGCCAGGGCGTGCGCAGTGCCGGCCCGCCGGACAGGCGCTGGGCGAGGTACGAGATCGCGATCGCGTAGGATTCCGCCGCGTTGTAGGAATAGATCGCGTCGAAGTTGCGGAACACCAGGAAGCCCGGCCCCTGCGGCCCGGCAGGGAGGATCAGGCCGGCCTGGCCGCTGCCCGACAGCGGCGCCCCGTCGGCCCGCACCACGCCGCGCTGGGCCCAGGCCGACAGCGGGTCCTTGTCCTTGCGGCCGGTCGGGCCGTTGTAGCCGGCCGGCACCCGCACCTCGATCATCCAGGGCTGGCCTTCCTGCCAGCCGGAGCGCTTCAGGTAGTTGGCGGTGGAGCCGAGCGCGTCGGCCACCGAATTCACCAGGTCGCGCCGCCCGTCGCCGTCGAAATCGACCGCCAGCCGCTGGTAGGTCGAGGGGATGAACTGGGTCTGGCCGAAGGCGCCGGCCCAGGAGCCGTACAGCTCGTCCAGCCGCAGGTCGCCGGCGCTGACCAGCTTCAGCGCCGCCATCAGCTCGCCGCGCCAGAAATCGGTGCGCCGCTCGCCGGCGCAGACCAGCGTCGCCAGGGCATGCGGCAGGAAGTAGCCGCCACGCTCCTTGCCGTAGTCGCTCTCGACGCCCCAGACAGCGGCGATCACCGACCGGTCGATGCCATAGCGCTGCTCCGCCTGCTGCAGCACGCGGCCGTATTTCGACATCATCGCCCGCCCGTCGGCGATGCGCTGGTCATCCACCAGGAAGGCCAGGTAGTCCCAGATCGGCGTCACGAATTCCGGCTGGGCCTGGGAGAAGCGCAGCACCTTGTCGTCCGGCTGGGTCAGCCCGTCGAAGGCGCGGGTGGCGACGCTGCGGTCGACCCCCGCCTTCACCGCGGAGTCGGCGAGGCCGGAGACGCAGGAGCCGAAGTCGGCCAGGGCCGGGCCGGCGGCCAGCAGCGGGAGGAGCAGCGCCGCCCCGAAGGTCCAGCCGGATCCGAACAGGCGAGACGTCATACCCTTCCTCCACGCGATGGAACCCTGCCGCGGCGCGGCGGCGCGATCCTGTCCCATCCGGGCGGCGGGCACAACCCGTCCGGCGGCGCCGCGTCAGGCCGCCGCTTCGGGCCAGACCCGGGCCGGCCGGTCGGTGTCGATCTCGTAATCGGTGGCGTA
>NZ_JANX01000933.1 GCF_000767795.1 Inquilinus limosus MP06
CGTGGCGGCGCGGACGTCGCGCTCCGCCGGGCCGGCGGCGGCCGACCCGTCCTCCTCGGTCAGCCCCTGGACCAGCGTGTTCTCGCGGCGGCGGCGGATCCAGCTGATGGCGCCGTTGGCGCCGCCCCAGAGGATCACCAGCGCCAGGATCAGCAGGCTGCGGGCGAAGTAGCTCTCGAAGCCGGGGACCAGCGGCGCCAGGTACCAGACCAGCATGCTGGCCATGCCGACGCCGGCGAAGCTATACGTCCAGCGGTTGACGAAGAAGGCGCCGAGATACTGCAGATTCTCCATCACTGCGCCCCTTTCCGGTGCAGCACCACCTCGATGCGCCGGTTCTGCTGCCGCCCGTCGGGCGTGTCGTTCGAGGCGATCGGGTTCTCGTCCGCCCGGCCCTGGGTCGACAGCCGCGACGGGTCGTCGATCGACTGGCCGATCACCTCGGCCGCCGCCTTGGCGCGGGCCTGGGAGAGCTGGAAGTTCGACGGGAACTGCACGGTGTGGATCGGCTGGTTGTCGGTGTAGCCGACGACGTCGACGGCGCCGGGCTCGGTGCGCAGCGCCGCGCCGATCCGGGCCAGGATCGGCAGGTACTTGTCCTCGACCTTGGCGCTGCCGGACCTGAACATGCCGAGGTTGAGGATCCGCACGATCGGCACCGCGTCGGTGCCGGCGATGGCCACCAGCCCCTGCTGGATCTCCGGCTGCAGGAAGCCGGACAGCTTGGCCAGCTCGCCCGGCTCCGCCGGCGGCGGGGGCGGCGGCAGCGGCTTGGGCGGGGCGCTGCGGGCGATGGTCGGGAACTGCCCGGGCGGCAGCGTGCGCCCGGCCTCGAACAGCCGGTCCGACGCGCCGTTCAGGCCGTAGGCGAGCAGGATGTAGAGCGCCACCACCAGCGCGAGCCCGGCCAGCGCCGCCACCCAGACCGGGATGCGGCGCTGCTGGCGGTATGGCGCGGTGACGCCCTTCCAATGGGCCGACAGGCCGCGATCGAGCGGCCGCCGCTGCCGCATGATCGCGACATAGGTCTCCTCCCGCACACGGTCCAGCTCGGCCGGGCCGCGCGCCGACAGGCGGTAGCGCCCCTGCATGCCCAGCGACATGCAGAGATACATCAGCTCGACCACCGGCAGGAACGTGCCGAGATTCTGGCGCAGCTGGTCCAGCAGGTCGAAGAAGCGCTCGCCGGCCCGCACCTCCTGATGGAAGGTCGAGACCAGCGACGCGTCCGCCCAGGGCCCGCGGCTGCCCCAGGGCGTGTTCTGCACCACATCGTCGATGCTGGCGCACAGCGCGTAATGCGACAGCCGGATCTGCTCGATCGGCAGCTTGCGGTCGCGCAGCGTCTTCTCGAAGCGCCGCATCTCCTGGATCGCGTTGTCGCGCAGGCTGGCCGGGTCCGGCACCGTGACCACGTTGCGCAGCCGCGCCACCAGCGACAGCAGCGGCGCCGCCGCGGTC
>NZ_JANX01000934.1 GCF_000767795.1 Inquilinus limosus MP06
AGTCCTCGCGCCGGGGCGGCGGCGTGCTGCCGTCGCCGAGGCGGGCGCAGACCGCCCAGTTGGTCAGCCGCCGGTCGGGCGCGGTGCCGGGCGCGATCGGGTACAGCACGACCTTCGCCTGCATGCCGCCGGCGACGATCATCGTCCGGCCATCCATGTAAGTGGGCCAGTCGGTGGCGCCGCGCCAGATCATCATGCCGTTCCAGGAGGGCGGCCCCTGGTTCGGGACCAGCGTGTCCCGTACGACCGAATGGATCCCGTCCGCGGCGATCAGGACATCGCCCCGCGCGGTGCCGGCCGGGGCGCCATGCCGGTCGACGAAGTGGGCGACGACCTCGGTTTCGCTCTGCTCGAAACCGGCCAGTCGGCGGCCGTGATGGATCTCGCCGCCCAGCCGCTCGCGCGCCGCCTTGTGCAGCACGCCGTGCAGCCGGCCGCGATGGATCGAGAACTGCGGCACCGGGAAGCCGGCATCGAGCCCGCGCGGCTCGCGCCACACGATCTGGCCGAAGCGGTTGGTGTAGAGCAGTTCCCGGGTGCGGATGGCGACGGCGTCGAGCCGGTCGAGCAGGCCGAGCCCGGCGAGCTCCTGGATCGCATGCGGCAGGGTGTTGATGCCGACGCCGACCTCGCGCGGCTCCGTCGCCTGCTCGAACACGGCGCAGCCGATCCCGCGCGCCTGCAGCATCAGCGCCGCGGTCAGCCCGCCGATGCCGCCGCCGACGATGATCGCCTTCATCGGTCGCCTCCCTCTCTGCGTCTGCGACCGAGTGTCGAGCCTGACGCCGGGGCTGGCAACCTCCGGTGGCGATCGGGGCCGCGAGCGGGCATATAGGGGCCGCCATGCCGACCACCGATCCCCTGGGCCAGAACGGCGAACAGGTTCGCCGCCTCGACCACGACCGCTACCTGACCTGCCTGTTCGCACCGGCGCCGCGCCGGGCGGCGCTGTTCGCGCTCTATGCCTTCAACATCGAGGTGGCGAAGACGCGCGAGGTGGTCAGCCAGCCGTTGCTCGGCCAGATCCGGCTGCAATGGTGGCGCGACGCGATCGGCGAGATCTATGACGGCAGGCCGCGGCGGCACGAGGTGCTGGACGCGCTCGCCCCGGCTGTGTGGGCTCATGACCTGAGCCGTGCCCATTTCGACACCGTCATCGACGCCCGCGAGCGCGACCTGGAGGACGAGCCGCCGGCGACGCTCGCCGATCTCGAAAGATACGCGGCGGACACCGCCGGGCCGCTGCTGCGCCTGCATCTCCAGGTGCTGGGCGTCCACGACGAGGCGGCGCATCGGGCGGCGACGGCGGTCGGCACCGCCTGGGCGCTGGTCGGTCTGACGCGGGCCGTGCCGTTCCACGCCCGGCAGAAGCGCCTGTACCTGCCGCAGGAGGTGATGGCGGCCGAAGGCGCCGATCGCGGCCTGCTGTTCGAGATGAAGCCGCATGACGGGCTGTGCCGG
>NZ_JANX01000935.1 GCF_000767795.1 Inquilinus limosus MP06
GGGCTGATCCGGCCGGGCGAGGTGGTGCTGCTGGACGGCGGCACCACCATGCTGGCGGTGGCGGAGGCGCTGCCGCACGACCTGCGCGCCACCATCGTCACCCCGAACCTGCCGGCGGCGCTGGCCCTGACCCGGCATCCGTCGGCCGAGGTGGTGCTGCTGGGCGGCCGCCTCGACAAGGCCGACCAGGCGACGGTCGGCACCTCGGTGCTGGCGGCGCTCGACGGGTTGCGCGCCGATCTCTGCCTGCTCGGGGTCTGCAGCCTCGATGTCGAGGCCGGGCTCGGCGGCATGGACCATGAGGAGGCGCTGGTGAAGCGGCGCATGGCCGCCTGCGCCGGCCGGGTCGCCGCCGTCGTCACCGCGGACAAGCTGGGCACCGCCGCCCCGTTCCCGATCCTGCCGGTCGGCCGGCTGGACGCCCTGATCACCGAGCGCGACGCCGACCCCGACCTTCTGGCCGCCTATCGCCAGGCCGGCCTCACCCTGATTCTCGCCTAGGAAGTCCGATGACCAGCCTCGCCCGCACGGACGGCCCGTCCGACACCGCCGATCTCCGCGCCGCGCGCCTCGCCACCCGCGCCATGTTCCTGATCTGCGGCACCGTCACCGCCAGCTGGGCGCCGCAGGTGCCGCTGGCCAAGGCCCGGCTCGGCATCGACGACGGCGTGCTCGGCCTCACTTTGCTCGGCCTCGGCGCCGGGGCGATGGTGGCGATGCCGCTGGCCGGATTCCTGGCCTCGCGCTTCAGCAGCCGTGTGGTCACGGCGCTGGGCGGGCTGGTGATCTGCCTGTCGCTGCCGCTGGTGATCCTGGCGCCGGACGCGCCGCTGCTCGGCCTCGCCCTGTTCCTGTTCGGCGCCGCCACGGGATCGATGGACGTGGCGATGAACGTCCAGGCCACGGCGGTGGAGGCGCGCGGCAGCCGGCCGGTGATGTCCTCCTTCCACGGCATGTTCAGCGTCGGCGGGCTGATCGGCGCCGGGGGCGCCAGCCTGCTGCTGGGCCTCGGCCTGTCGCCGCTGCTGGTGGCGGTGGCGATCAGCGGCGTGATGCTGGTGCTGCTGGCGACCCAGGCCGGGTCGATGCTGCCGCCGGAGCGCAGGCCTGCCCAGGCCGGGATGCGCTTCACCCTGCCGCGCGGTATCGTCCTGGTGCTGGGCCTGCTGACCTTCGTGCTGTTCCAGGCCGAAGGCGCGGTGCTGGACTGGAGCGCCGTGTTCCTGCACGACAGCCGCGGCCAGGACCCGGCGGTGGCCGGGCTCGGCTACGCCATGTTCGCAGTGGCGATGGCGGTGATGCGCTTGGCCGGCGACGGCATCACCAGCCGCTTCGGCGGCGAGACGGTGGTGCGGCTCGGCTCCGCCCTGGCCGCGGCCGGCTTCCTGCTGGCGGTGCTGGTGCCCTGGCCGGCGGCAGGCCTGATCGGCTTCGCCCTGGTCGGGGTCGGCGCGGCC
>NZ_JANX01000936.1 GCF_000767795.1 Inquilinus limosus MP06
TCCCGCAAGGGGAGGGGGAGGATGACGGGGCAGGGCGGTGCCCGGCGCGCAGCGACGGGAGGGTGAGGGGGCTCGGCGTCGATGACGGGGCGCCATCCAGCCTCCGGAAAGATCGGAACCGCACCCGCCACAACCCCGTGGCATCGCGGACTCCGCGCGGTAAGCTGCCGCTTCCGCGGAACCCGGAGCCGCCCGATGCAACCGCTTCTCGTCCGGCGCCTGGTCCAGGCGGTGCCGGTGCTGCTGATCGTCGTCTGCCTGGCCTTCCTGCTGCTGCGGCTGGCGCCGGGCGACGCCGTCGACGCGCTGGTGGTCGAGATGGGCGGCGGCGATGCCGGGCTGATCGCCCGGCTGCGCGCCGAATACGGGCTGGACCAGCCCTGGCCGGTGCAGCTCGGCCTCTATCTCGCCCATGTCGCCCGGCTCGACCTCGGCTGGTCGGTCGGCTTCTCCCGCCCGGTGCTGGGGCTGGTGCTGGAGCGGGCGGGCAACACCGCGCTGCTGATGGCCGCGGCCCTGTCGCTGGCGCTCTCCGCCGGCACGCTGCTCGGCGTCGCCGCCGCCCAGAGCCGGATCCGCGGGCGCGGCCGGCTCGACACGCTGCTGACCGGCTTCGGCCTCTTGCTCTACGCCATGCCCGGCTTCTGGATCGGGCTGATGCTGATCGTGGCCTTCGCGGTCAAGCTGCGCTGGCTGCCGCTGGGCGGCATCGCCACCGTGCCCAGCTTCGACACCGGCTGGGCCTATGTCGCGGACGTCGCCCAGCACCTGGTGCTGCCCACCGTGGCGCTGTCGCTGATGTATGTCGCCGTCTACCTCCGCCTGATGCGCGCCGGCATGCTGGAGGTGGCGGGCAGCGACTTCGTCCGCACCGCCCGGGCCAAGGGCCTGCCGCCCGGCCGCATCACCTGGCGCCATGTGGTGCGCAACGCGCTGCTGCCGATGGTGACGGTGTTCGGCATCCATTTCGGCATGCTGCTGGGCGGCAGCGTGGTGGTCGAGAGCGTCTTCGCCATCCCCGGCCTCGGCCGCCTGGCCTTCGAGGCGGTGACCCGGCGCGACCTCAACCTGCTGCTCGGCATCATCCTAGCCAGCGCGGTGGTGACGGTGCTGGTGAACCTCGCGGTCGACCTGCTCTACGCGAGGCTGGACCCGCGGCTGCGAGGGGCAAGATGAGGGCCGCCTGTCACCATTGGCCCAGCCCTGTTGAGTCCCCCCTCCCCCCGCGGGAGGGGGGTAGGGGAGGGGGTTCTCTCCGCCTGATCCGGCGCTCGCGTCGCGGTGGAAACCTCAAGGCCTTTCGCGCGCCGACGCGCGCAGACCCCTCCCCTGCCCCCCTCCCGCAAGGGGAAGGGGGACTCAGAAGAGCTGGCCTGCCGGCGAGGGACCCCATGACGCGCGTCCTCCGCCGCTTCCTGGCCGACCGGGCGGGACGGCTCGGCCTCGCCGGCCTCG
>NZ_JANX01000937.1 GCF_000767795.1 Inquilinus limosus MP06
GCCAGGTCCAGCCGACGGTGGCGGCCAGCACGGCGGTGACCTCGCTCTGGTCATAGGGCGGGCAGGTCTCCACCACATCGGCCCCGACCCAGGCGACGTCGCCCAGCCGGCGCAGCAGGGCCAGCGCCTGCCACGGGAACAGGCCGCCGGCCTCCGGGCAGGCGACCCCGGGCGCCAGGCCGGGGTCGATGCCGTCGATGTCGAAGGTCAGATAGGCCGGGCGGTCGCCGAGCACGGCGCGGATGCGCTCGACCGTCCGCTCGATGCCGTCGAGATGCACGCTCTCGGCCGACAGGCCGGTGATGCCTTGGTCCCGCGTCCAGGCGGCGGTGGCGCGGTCGACGGGGCTGTGCAGCCCGACCTGCACCGTCGCCCGCGGGTCGACCAGGCCGCGCTCGATCGCATGGCGCAGCCAGGAGCCGTGATAGATCCGCGCGGTCGGCGTGCCGGCCCAGCTGTCGACATGCGCGTCGAACTGCATCAGCGCCAGCGGGCCGTGCTTGGCCGCGGTCGCCTCCAGCAGCGGCAGGGTGACGGTGTGGTCGCCGCCCAGCCCCAGAAGCCGGGCGCCGGCCCCGATCTGCTCCGCCGCGGCGGCGCGGATCGCCTCCAGGCTGCCGGCGAGATCGGCGGTGACCGGCACCGCGTCCCCCGCATCGTACAGGTCCAGCCGCTCCTCCGGGCTCAGCGCCAGATCGGGATGGTCGTCGCCGGTCAGGGTGCGGCTGGCGGCGCGGATGGCACCGGGGCCGAAGCGCGATCCCGGCCGGTTGGTGGTGCCGAGGTCGAAGGGCAGGCCCAGCACCGCGGCGGCGGGGCGGCCGCCTTCCGGCCGGTGGCGATGCGGGGCGTTGAGGAAGGTCGCGATGCCGGCGTAAGGGGGCAATGATCCCTCCGTTGTTTGGGATCGGGGATGGTTCTATCGCCTCCCGGGGCTGTCAAGCGGCGCCGGCAGCCGCACTCAAGCGGAAGGGCCGGCACGGGGATGCCGGCCCTTCCGCGTCTCCGTCGGGATCGGTCAGAGCCGGTGGCCGCCGACGCTGATGCCGCTGTGGCCGCCGCCGAGATGGACGCCGACGCCTTTGCTGCCGCCGAGACCGACATTGATGCCGCCGGTGTTGCCGCTGGCGGCGCTGCCGCTGCCGCCGCCCAGCCCGACATTGAGGCCGCCCGTGTTGCCGGAGGCCGCCTTGCCGCCGAGGCCGAGATTCAGCCCGCCGCCGTTGGTCGAGGCCGCGCCGGTGCCGAGGCCGGCATTGACGCCGCCCGTGTTGCCGGAGGCGGAGGTGGTGCCGAGCCCGACATTGACGCTGCCGCGATCGGTCGAGGCGGCGCCGCTGCCCAGCCCGGCGTTGAGGCCGCTGGCATTGCCCGACGCGGCGCCGGTCCCGACCCGGCATTGATGCCGCCCGAATTGGTGGAGGCGGCCTTGCCGCCGACGCCGACATT
>NZ_JANX01000938.1 GCF_000767795.1 Inquilinus limosus MP06
CGGAAAGCGCGCCGGTGATCGAGCTCGGGCCCGGCACCGGGGCCTTCACCCGGGCGCTGATCGGCCGCGGCGTGCCGGAATCGCGGCTGGCGCTGGTCGAGGCCGGGCCGGATTTCGCGGCGCTGCTGCGCCAGCGCTTCCCGGAGGCGCAGGTGCTGTGCATGAACGCGGCCCGGCTGGGCACGGCCGATCCCTTCGACGGCGAGAAGGCCGGCGCCGTGGTCAGCGGCCTGCCGGTGCTGTCGATGCCGCCCAAGACCGTGATCGGCATCCTCAACGGCGCCTTCGGCCATCTGCGGCCGGACGGGGCGTTCTACCAGTTCACCTATGGGCCGCGCTGCCCGATCCCGCGCGCCATCCTGGACCGGCTGGGCCTCAAGGCGGTGCGGATCGGCCGGGCGGTGGCCAATGTGCCGCCGGCCGCGGTGTACAAGATCACCCGCCGCTGGCAGCGGCCGCCGGCTTAGCCATAGCCTGGCGCCGGGAGGGCGCGGTGCCGCTGGGCCGTGTCGCCCCCTCACCCGAAATCGCTGACGCGATTTCGACCTCTCCCCAAGGAGAGGTGAAGGGGCGCGGCTCGGATATCCCTCTCCTTGGGGAGAGGGAGGGTGAGGGGGCAGGCCGTGCCGCGAAGGCAGGTTACTTGGGGCTGACAGAAGCCGTCCCGACCATCGCGTCCCAGGCCGCCATCGCGTGGTCGATGATGGCGTGCATCTCGCGGCGGCCGGTGCCGTCGCGGGCCTTGATCGACAGCCCGGCCAGGACGGTCGAGGTGAAGCCGGCGAGCGGGCCCAGATCCAGGCCCGGCGGGAACTCGCCCGCGGCCTTGCCTTGCTCCAGCCGGCGCAGGATCAGGCCGCAGGATTCCTTGTGCAGGTCCAGCAGATGGGCGCGCACGCCCTCATGCTCCGGCGCCGTGTTGATGGCGCCGAGGATGACGAAGCAGCCGTTCGGCAGGCCGGGGTCGGTGAAGGCGTCGGCATTGTCGCGCAGCATCGCCTCGATCGCCGCGCGCGCCGTGCGCTGGCAGTCCAGCGCCCGGTGCGTGGCCGAGCCGCTGGTGGCGCGGTAGAGATCGACCGCCTCGCGGAACAGCGCCTCCTTGCTGCCGAAGGCGGCGTAGAGGCTGGGCGCCGCGATGCCCATCGCCGCCGTCAGGTCGGCCATCGACACGCCTTCATAGCCATGCCGCCAGAACAGCTCCATCGCCCGCCGCAGGGCCACGTCCCGGTCGAAACCGCGGGGTCGGCCGCGCTCCGCCATCTCCGATCCTTTCTTTAATGATCCATAAATAAATCGCTTGACCGCGGGATGCAACTGCGCCAGCTATTTATTTATCGATCATTAAAGATATGGAGTCTCCCCATGGCCGACCTGTCCGGAACGGCGGCGCTGGTCACCGGCGCCAGCCGCGGCATCGGCGCCGCCATCGCCCGCCGCCTGGC
>NZ_JANX01000939.1 GCF_000767795.1 Inquilinus limosus MP06
GGGCCAGGCGGAACGGCCGGCATAGTCGTCGAACAGGTCGCGCAGCGGCCCAGGCCGGGCGCGGCCGACCGCGGCGATGGTCAGCCGCATGGCGGAAGCGTCGGTGCCGGCTTACGCGGTGCCGATGCGGGTCACCCGCTCGGCGTCGTCGTCCCACATCTTCTCGATCGCGTAGAACTCGCGCACCTCGGGCCGGAACAGATGGACGACCACGTCGCCGGCATCGATCAGCACCCAGTCGCCCCGCTGCTGGCCTTCCATCTGGACGGGCCCGGGCGCCAGCGGCTTCAGCTTCTCCAGCAGGTGGTCGGCCATGGCGGCGACCTGGCGCGAGGAGCGGCCGGTGGCGATGATCAGGCTGTCGGCGATGGAGGACCGGCCGGTCAGGTCGATCACGACCAGATCCTCGGCCTTGTCGTCGTCGAGCGACGTGAGGGCGGTCTCGAGCAGGGGCCGGGCAAGGCTGGCCGCGAGGCCCGGCGGCAGACGCCCGGCTTCGGCCAGGGGCGTCTCGGTGTTCGGTCGTATGGCGTTCACCTCATGGTTGTGCGGCGGCACGGCGCTGTTGTTGCGACGCGGCGTCGGCGGGATCGCGGTGAAGCCTTCGCGCGGCCCTCAGCGCCGTGGCCGAGGCCGGGTGACGCTTCGCCAGGAAGAACACCCAGGCCGGTGGGGCCGTTCCGGCCAGAGCCCGGGTGTGATCCTGGTCGATCCGCGCCCGCGCGAACCGCTGCGCCGCCAATCCCGACAACGCCCTTAGAGAATAGGAAGGACGGTCGTAGACGGCAACCGGCACGGTCTCGAAGATTTTCGTCCAGCGCTGCCAGTGGCGGATCTGCGCCAGGTTGTCGGCCCCCATCAGCCAGACGAACTCGGTGCGCGGGAAGCGGGCGGCCAGTTCCTTGAGCGTGTCGGCGGTGAACCGGGTGCCGAGATCCGCCTCGATGCCGGTGACGACGATGCGCGGGTGGCGGGCGGCGCGGCGGGCGGAGTCGATCCGCTCGGCGAAGGGCGCCATGCCGGCGGCCGGCTTCAGCGGATTCTGCGGCGACACCAGCCACCACACCGCGTCCAGCCCCAGCCGCTTCATCGCCTCGACACTGATATGCCGGTGCCCGGCATGGGCCGGGTTGAACGACCCGCCGAGCAGCCCGACGCGGCACCCGTCCCAGATCCGGCCGTAGCGGGGATTGGGCGGGGTCATCATGACGAGGTCCCGCCTGCGGGATGGGCGGCGACTGCAGCATCCGTCCTCCCCCCGCGAACTGTCGGATCCACAGATCTGTGGAATGAGCTTCTTAAGTCCCCCCTCCCCTTGCGGGAGGGGGGTAGGGAGGGGACGTGTGCGCGTCCGCGCGCGAATGGGCAGGGCGCTGAACTCGCCGTCCACGCCGGTTTTGCGACGGTCCGGGCCGGCTCAAGCCGAGAGAACCC
>NZ_JANX01000940.1 GCF_000767795.1 Inquilinus limosus MP06
GCATGCGGCGGTTCGAGTGATCGAGTTCTGAAAACTCATCCTGCTCCGACTCTCACCGCCGCCCGATCAGCTCCTTCAGCCCGTTGGCGATCTGCTGCTGCAGGAACGGCTTGCTCCAGACCGGGCGGCCGCGGTGCAGCAGCTCGATCTCCGCCTCCGTCCGGCCGGTGACGAAGGCGAAGGGGATGTCGCGCTCCTCCAGCACATCGGCGGCGGCATAGACCTCCGTCCGGCCCAGGCCGATGTCGAGCAGCGCGGCATCCAGCCGCTCCGAGCTGGCGATCCGGACCGCTTCGTGCAGCGTGCTGACCGGGCCGACCACCTCGACCCCGGCCGACGCGGCGATGTCTGCCAGCATCGCGGCGAGCCAGATGTCATCCTCGACGATCAGGACGCGGGGCAAGGGCTCTCGGCTCTCCATCTCGCCAGCTCCCTTCGTGCGACGGTCTCCCTACCAACACCCGAAAGCGGGAATCCTATCCATGGACCGTCTATCGGATGTGTATCGCACCCGGCCGGAACCGGCGGAAAGCCTCGGGAGTTGTCAAGGAGTCCGCCTTACGAGCCGCATGGGAGCATGGCGATGACCCTGAGCGCAGAGGAGGTCGCGGCGATCCTCGGCCCCACCGAGGAGACGCTGGTGGCCGACATCATCCGCACCGGCGCGAGCCGGGAGGAACTGGCCCAGGCCTGGGCCTGGGTCGGCAGCGACGAGGCGATGATCGGCGACGGCCGGCCCATGCCGGCCGGCCGGGTCGCCGCCCTGGTCGAGCTGCTGGCGCCGGAGGAGGACGAGCCGGAGCCCGGCCCGCCGCCGGTCACGACATGATCAGGCCGCCATCGACATTGATGGTCTGGCCGGTGATGTAGGCGGCGTCGTCGCTGGCCAGGAAGGCGACCAGCCCGGCCACGTCCTCGCCGCTGCCGGCCCGGCCCATCGGGATGCCGCGGACCCATTCCGCCATCAGCTCGCCGGGCTTGTAGTCGCCCAAGAGCTTGCCCCAGGCGGCGTCATTGTAGGCCCACATATCGGTGTCGATGATGCCGGGGCAGAAGGCGTTCACCGTGATACCTTCCTTCGCCACCTCCTTGGCCAGGCTCTGGGTGACTCCGACGACGCCGAACTTCGAGGCGGCATAGTGCGGCGTGAAGACGAAGCCCTGCCGTGCCTGGCCGGAGGCGGTGTTGATCAGCCGGCCGCCCTTGCCATGCCTGCGGATCCGGCGGATCGCTTCCTGGCAGCACAGGAAGACGCCCTTGGTGTTGACCGCCAGCACCTTGTCCCATTCCGCCTCGGTCATCTCCTCGATCCGGGCGATGGTGATCACCCCGGCGTTCTGGATCGAGATGTCGACGGTGCCGAAGCGCTTCTCCGCCTCGTCGTACAGGGCCGCCACCTGGGCCGGGTCGGTGACGTCGGCGACGAAGGAGGCGGT
>NZ_JANX01000941.1 GCF_000767795.1 Inquilinus limosus MP06
CGCCTCGGCGGCGGCAGCCCGGTCGCCGGCCCGCAGCGCCACCAGTGCCTGCAGCAGATGGGCCTGGGTCGGCGTCGGCTGCCCCAGGAACTCCGGCGGGCGGCCCTCGCTCAGCACCTGGCGCCGGGACATCTCTCCGCGCAGCAGCTGGCGGAACTCGCTGACCATCAGCGCGGCGGAGGGGTCGACCGTGCTGGTCGCGTCCAAGAGGGTGTCCGCGCGCTCGAGATTGCCGGCGAACAGCAGCAGCTCGGCCAGCAGGATCCGCGCCCCGGTATCCGCCGGCGCGGCCTTGACCGCGGCGTTGGCGGCCTCGATCGCCGCCTGCAGCGCGCCCTCGCGGAACAGCTCTCCGGCTTTGGTCAGCATTGAAGTCTCCTGCGTCTGGGCATGGGGGCGATCGGACATCACGCGGCCGCGTCCTGGGCGGACAGGCCGGTGACCAGGCGGAACACCGCCGACACGTCGTCGAGCTGGTGGTGGGGCTGCAGGTGGATGACGCAGCCATAGGCGCCGGGGCGGCCCGCCAGCTCGTGCACCTTGATTCGGCTGGACACCAGCGGCTGGCGCGCCCGGCTGTCCGGCCCGGCATTGAGGCTGGCATTGGTGTAGCCGGACAGCCAGGTCTGCAGCCGGCGCTCGACCTCCTCCGCGGTCAGGGAGGAGCCGGTCATCTCGCGCCCCATGATCTTGATGTAGTGGGCGAAGCGGGAGACGCAGAGCATCGCGTTGATCTGCGCCGACAGCCGCCGGTTGGCGATGGCCGGGGTCGGGTCGCGCCCCGGCGCTTCGGACACCCGCGTCTGCAGGCTGTGCACGGCGGCGAAGGCGGCGTCGCCATAAGGCAGCGTGTTCAGCGGCATCAGCCCGGCCGCAACCAGGTCGCGCTCCTGCCGGTCGGTCAGCGCCAGGTCCAGCGACGGCCGGTTCCATGCCGTCTCCGGCCCCAGCACGAAGGGTTCGGCCGGCAGGTCCTGCACCAGCCCGCCGCCGACCCGGTCGGTGCTGACGCCGCGGACATCGGCCGGCCAGTTGTGCAGGGCCTGGGCCCGCGCCACGGTGGCGGCGAAGGCGTAGCAGGCCACCGACCAGGTGCGGTGCCGGGCCTCCGGCGCGTGCTCCTCGTAGCGGAACCCGTCCGGCCGGGCCGGGTCCGGCCGCCAGGGCGCGCGGGCCAGCACCCGGGGCATGGTCACGCACAGGAACCGCGTATCCTCGCGCAGCGCCATGGCGCGCCAGCGGGCGTGGTCGTCGTCGCGGAACGCCGCTGCCGCGTCGTTGGACAAGGCCAGGTCGCCGAAGCCGTCGACGCCGAGCAGGGCCGGGCGGCCGCCAGCACCACCGGCATGAAGGACGGGCCCCGACCGCCGCCAGCGCCGACAGCAGCGAGACGTCGTCGACCGGAGCGCCGTCGCCCGGCCGGCGCCGCTCCGGC
>NZ_JANX01000942.1 GCF_000767795.1 Inquilinus limosus MP06
GACGTTGACCTGGTGCAGCCGGCGCCACAGATCCGGCGTCGCCGCCTTCAGGTCGCCATGCGGCACGGTGGCGGTGATGCCGGCGCTGTTGACCAGGGCGTCGATCCGGCCGTGCCGGGCCAGCACCGCCCGCACCAGGGCCGGCGGCCCGTCATCCGTCGCCAGGTCGGCGGCGGTGTAGCCGGCGCCGCCGCCCAGCTCCGCCGCCAGGGCCTCTCCGGCCTCGGCCGAGGCGCGGGAATGCAGCGCCACGGACCAGCCCTCGGCGGCCAGCCGCCGGGCCACCGCCGCGCCGATGCCCGAGGTCGATCCGGTGACCAGCGCCACCGGCCGCTCCGCTGCGATCATGATCCTGTCCCTCGATGTCGTCTCCCACCGCGCGCGCCACCAAGGGCGGTGCGGCGGCCATCCGCAGCCCCTATAGTGCCCGCCATGACGCAGTCCGACGAGATGATGGTGTTCGACCGGGCGCTGGTGCGCCGGCGGCGCGACCGCGCGGCGCCAGGCCTGGCCGGGCACGGCTTCCTGTTCGAGCATGTGGCGGCGATGCTGGCCGACCGGCTGCTCGACGTCACCCGCCGCTTCCCGGTGGCGCTGGACCTCGGTTGCCATGACGGCACCATGGCCCGGGCGCTGGAGCGCAGCGGCCGGATCGACACGCTGGTCCAGGCCGACCTGTCCCCCGCCTTGGCCCGCAGCGCCGCGGCGAACGGCCGACCGACCCTGGCCTGCGACGAGGAGCTGCTGCCCTTCGGCGCGGCCACGCTGGACCTGGTGCTGAGCAACCTGTCGCTGCACTGGGTCAACGACCTGCCGGGCGCGCTGCTGCAGATTCGCCAGGCGCTGCGGCCGGACGGGCTGTTCCTGGCGGCGATGCTGGGCGCCGGTACGCTGGCCGAGCTGCGCACCGCCCTGGTCGAGGCGGAGACCGAGCTGATGGGCGGCGCCAGCCCGCGCCTGTCGCCCTTCGCCGACCTGCGCGACGCCGCCGGCCTGCTGCAGCGCGCCGGCTTCGCGCTGCCGGTGGCGGATGCGGAGACGGTGATCGTCAGTTACGAGAACGCCTTCCGGCTGATCGCCGACCTGCGCGGCATGGGCGAGACCAATGCCGGGCTCAACCGCAACCCGGCGATCCCGCCGCGCGCCTTCTGGCCCACGGTCGCTACCCGCTATGCCGAGCGCTTTGCCGAGCCGGACGGCCGCATCCCGGCCAGCTTCGAGGTGCTGTTCCTGGCCGGCTGGGCCCCGCATGACAGCCAGCAGCGACCCCGCCCGCGCGGCAGCGCCACCCGCTCCCTGGCCGAGGCGCTGGGGACAGTCGAGCGGCCGGTGAAGCAATAGCGCCCCTCAGCCTGGGGTAAGCTCCCGTCTCATGACGATGGCGTCGATCGCATCGGCGCCGACCTTGTAGTAGCCCTTGCGGATTCCGGCCTC
>NZ_JANX01000943.1 GCF_000767795.1 Inquilinus limosus MP06
ATCGCTGGGAGATTTCGCCCGGCGAGATCGACCGCGACGTCCTGTCGCCCGGCTTCGGCGAGCCCGGCTGGTACCAGGTCGCATCGGCCGGCGGGTCGGGAGCGGGGCAGGCCGGTGTGCGGCTGCATTCCAGCCGGGTCGTGCGGCTGCCCGGCGCCGAGCTGCCGGATGGGACCGCCGGCGACGGGTGGGGCGACAGCGTGCTGCAGGCGATGATGGACGCGATCCGCCAGGCCGGGCTTGCCGCCCAGGGCGTGGCGACGCTGATCCATGAAGCCAAGCTCGACGTCATCCGCATCCCGCAGCTCACCCAGCACCTCGCGCAGCCCGACTACGCCAGCAAACTCGTCGACCGCTTCACCCTGGCCAACACGATGAAGGGCCTGGTGAATGCCCTGGTGATCGACAAGGAGGAGGAGTGGGACCGCAAGCAGTTGAGCTTCGCCCAGCTGCCCGAGATCATGCAGCAATACCTGCAGATCGCCGCCGGTGCCGCCGACATCCCGGCCACCCGGCTGCTGGGCCAGGCCCCGGCCGGGCTGAACGCGACCGGTGAGGGCGACATCCGCAACTACTACGACCGGATCGCGGCGGAGCAGCGGGTGACGCTGGGTCCGGCGCTGCAGCGGCTGGACGAGGCGCTGATCCTCAGCGCGCTCGGCACCCGGCCACCGGAGATCCGCGCCGAATGGGTGCCTCTGTGGCAGCTCGGGGCCACCGAGGCCGCGACCATCGCCAAGACCAAGGCTGACGCCAGCGCAACCTACGCCGCGGCCGGGCTGATTCCGCCCGGCGTGCTGGCTCGGGCGGTGCGCAACCAGGTGGTCGAGGACGGCACCTATCCCGGCATCGAGGCGGCGTACGCGGCGGCCGGCGAGGGGGCGGAGACGACCGCCTAGCGCCTCTCCGTTTCCAACGCATCCAAGGAGATTCCATGCTCATCACCGATACCGTGACGCTGGTCGGCGACCGGCGCACCACGCAGGACGGCTATCTGGTCGCCGCCGCCCGCATCTCCCGCACCGGCATCCAGACTTACAGCGGCGCCGAGATGGGGCGGACCGGCCTCTCCTCCGTCCGGGTCTGGCGGCCGGAGGAGGAGGTGTTCGCCGCCGACGCGCTGGCGTCGATGGCGCACCGGCCGGTGACCATCGATCATCCGGCCGAAGCCGTGACCTCCGCCAACTGGAAGGCCTTCAGCGTCGGCCAGGTCGGCGGCGAGGTGGCGCGGGACGGCGACTATGTCCGCGTGCCGCTTGTGCTGATGGACCGCGCCGCGATCGACGCCGTCACCGCCGGCAAGCGCCAGCTCAGCGTCGGCTACACCGCCGAGATCGACTGGACCCCCGGCACCACGCCGGCGGGCGAGCCCTATGACGCCGTGCAGCGCCGGATCCGCGCCAATCACTTGGCGGTGGTCGACGCTGCCC
>NZ_JANX01000944.1 GCF_000767795.1 Inquilinus limosus MP06
CCTGCGAGGCCATCGCCTTCGCCTCCAAGCAGGGCCTCGACATCCGCAAGGTCTATGAGGTGATCACCGCCTCGGCCGGCAATTCCTGGATGTTCGAGAACCGCATCCCGCATGTGCTGGACGGCGACTATGCGCCGCGCAGCGCCGTCGACATCTTCACCAAGGATCTCGGCATCGTCATGGACATGGCGCGCAGCGGCAAGTTCCCGGTGCCGGTGGCCGGCGCAGCGCTGCAGATGTTCCTGATGACCGCCGCCGCCGGCATGGGCCGGGACGACGACGCCTCGGTCGCCCGGCTCTACGCCCAGGTCGCCGGTCTCGACCTGCCCGGCACGCCGAAGGAAGGATAGACCCGATGCCGCGCTTCGCCGCCAATCTCAGCATGATGTTCACCGAATGGGACTTCCTCGACCGCTTCGACGCGGCGGCCGGGGCGGGCTTCACCGCGGTCGAGTACCTGTTCCCCTATGAGCATCCACCGGAAGCGATCGCCGAGCGGCTGTCGCGCAACCGCCTGACCCAGGCGCTGTTCAACCTGCCGCCCGGCGACTGGGCGAAGGGCGAGCGCGGCCTGGCCGCCCTGCCCGAGCGGGCGGAGGAGTTCCGCGCCTCCGTCGCCACCGCCCTGACCTATGCCGAGGCCACCGGCGTCGGCCGGGTGCATATGATGAGCGGCAATGCCGACCCCGCAGATCCGCGGGCGCAGGCAGCCTGGCGCGACGCCACCCGCTTCGCCGCCGAGGCCTTCGCCGCCAGGGGCGTCGACGTGCTGCTGGAGCCGCTGAACACCCGCGACATGCCGGGCTATTTCCTCGGCGGCTTCGACCGGGCCGCGGCGCTGATCGGCGAGCTGGGCCTGCCCAACCTGAAGCTGCAATTCGACTGCTACCACCGGCAGATCCTGCATGGCGACGTGACCATGGCGCTGCGCGCGCTGCTGCCGATCACCGCCCATGTCCAGGTCGCCAGCGTGCCCGGCCGGCACGAGCCGGATGTCGAGGAGCTGAACTACCCGTTCCTGTTCCAGGAGCTGGATCGGCTCGGCTATGCCGGCTTCGTCGGCTGCGAGTACCGGCCCCGTGCCGGCACGCTCGAAGGCCTCGGCTGGTTCGCGCCCTATGCCGGCCGCAAAGGGTGAGGAGGAGATGATGCCCCTCGTGCTCGGCTGCGTCGCCGACGACTACACCGGCGCCTCGGATCTCGCGAACACCCTGTCCAAGGCGGGGCTGCGCACGGTCCAGACCATCGGCGTGCCGCGCGACGACCTGGATCTGCCTGCGGTCGACGCCGTGGTGGTGGCGCTGAAGAGCCGGTCGATCCCGGCCGCCGAGGCGGTGGAGCGCAGCCTGGCCGCCGCCCGCTGGCTGCGCGGCCGCGGCGCCGGCCATGTGCTGTTCAAGATCTGCTCGACCTTCGATTCGACCGATG
>NZ_JANX01000945.1 GCF_000767795.1 Inquilinus limosus MP06
GCTCGCCGAGGCGCGGCGCGGGGCCGCGGGAGGCTCGTAACGGGGCCGTCATGGCGTCATGCGGCGGTCAGCTCCGCATCGCGGCCGGGCAGGGGCGGCCAGCACTCAGCAACGGGGCGCGCTCAGGCCTCCTTGTAGCGGTAGCCGACGCCGTACAGCGTCTCGATATGGCTGAACTCGGTGTCGATCGCCTTGAACTTCTTGCGGATGCGCTTGATGTGGCTGTCGATGGTGCGGTCGTCGACATAGATGTGCTCGCCATAGGCCGCGTCCATCAGCTGGTCGCGGCTCTTGACGTGGCCGGGGCGGATGGCCAGGGCCTTGACCAGCAGGAACTCGGTGACCGTCAGGTCGATGGTCTCGCCGCGCCACAGGCAGGCATGGCGGTTGCCGTCCAGCGTCAGGTCGCCGCGGGTGACCACGGCGGCGGGGTCGGCCGGGGTGGTGTCGGTCGCCAGCTGCTCGCGCCGCAGCAGGGCCCGGATGCGCTCGATCAGCAGGCGCTGCGAGAACGGCTTCTTGATGTAGTCGTCGGCGCCCATGCGCAGGCCGAGCAGCTCGTCGACCTCGTCGTCCTTCGAGGTCAGGAAGATCACCGGCATGTTGGTGGTCTTGCGCAGCCGGCCCAAGAGCTCCATCCCGTCCATGCGCGGCATCTTGATGTCGAGAACGGCCAGGTCGACCGGCTTCTGGGCCAGCCCGCGCAGCGCCTCGTCGCCGTCGGAGAAGGTGCGGACCTCGTAGCCTTCCGACTCCAGCGACATCGCGACCGATGTCAGGATGTTACGGTCGTCATCGACCAGCGCGATGGTCTGGGCCATGGCCCCCTCCACTCTCCACCACCCGCCCCCGGCGGGTGCAAATGCACCTTGCCGGGGACGCTGAACGCCCAATATGGCGTATTCGCGGCCAAAATGTCACTCGGACGAGGTAATCTGCAAAGAAAACCAGCGAGGTAGCGGCGCCATGACGACATCGGACCCCGCCCTGGCGGCCCACCCGGCCGGACACGCCCGGCTCCTGCTGCGCAGCCTGGACCGCGCGGCGCTGGCGACGCTGGACGCGGATGGCGGGCCCTACGCCTCGCTGGTGCTGGTGGCGACCGACCCGGCCGGCCAGCCGCTGCTGCTGATCTCGCGCCTGGCGGAGCACACCGGCAACCTGGAGCGCGACTCCCGGGCCTCGCTGCTGTTCGACGGCACCGCCGGCTTCGACCAGCCGCTGACCGGGCCGCGCCTGACCGTGGCCGGCCGGGCCGAGCCGGCGGACGACCCGGGGCTGCGCGCCCGCTACCTGGCCCGGCATCCGGACGCCGCCGGCTATGCCGGCTTCCCGGATTTCAGCCTGTGGCGGGTGCGGGTCGAACGCGGCCACATGGTCGCCGGCTTCGGCGCCATCCACCGCTTCGACGCCGATGACCTGC
>NZ_JANX01000946.1 GCF_000767795.1 Inquilinus limosus MP06
GGATCAGCGCGCGCCGCACCGGGGGCAGAAGCAGCGGCAGCGCCATCAGGTCGCTGAGGAAGCCGGGGAAGATCAGCAGCAGCCCGGCCAGCACCAGGAGGGCGGCATGCGCCACCGGCTCTGCCGGCGGCTCGCCGCGAGCCAGGGCCGCCTGCATCTCCCGCAGCGCCCGCATCCCCTGGCGCTTCAGCAGCAGCGTGCCGATCACGCCGATGGCGATGAACAGCAGCAGGGTGGCGAGCACGCCGATCCAGCGGCCGACCACGATGAACACCGTGATCTCGGCCAGGACCGGGACAAGAAGCAGCAGGGCGAGGAGGGGCATCGGTTTCCCTTGCCGTTTGGGGGTCGGCAGCCTATCTGTCGGGGGCAGGCGTCGTTCCTGACCGCGCATCCTGGCCCGAACGGTTGTCCGCCGAGCATTCGCTGATCCGGCCGGGCCGACCAAGAGGTAGTGTCGCGCGGCGCCCGGGTCCAGAGCGATGCATTCGGCGCCGGCACGGGCGCGCGGCCAAGTGTAGGGAGCGATGGGCGAAGGCTCTTTCCTCGATATCCTGGTTCTGGCGGTGATCGCCGGCTTCCTGATCCTGCGGCTGCGCAGCGTGCTCGGCCGGCGCACGGGGACGGAGCAGCGGCGGCCGAATCCGATCGCCCAGCCGCCGGCCCGGCCCGAGCCCCGCTCTCCCGACAATGTCGTGAGCATGCCGGAGCGGCCGCGGGCCAACGGCAATGGCGACAGCGCCCCGGCCAGCGGCCTGACCCAGATCAAGATCGCCGACCGCAGCTTCAGCGAGAGCAGCTTCGTCGGCGGTGCCCGCGCCGCCTTCAAGATGATCGTCGAGGCCTTCGCCCGCGGCGACACGGCGACGCTGCGCCCGCTCCTGTCCGACGAGCTGTATGACGAGTTCAGCGGCGCGATCCGCGACCGCCTGGCCGCCGGCCATGTGCTGGAGGAGACGGTGGAGTCGGTCGACCGGGCCGATATCATCGACGCCCGGATGGACGGCCGCACCGCCTTCGTCACCGTGCGCCTGACCTCGCGCCAGAAGAGCGTGACGCGCGACGCCGATGGCAAGGTGATCGAAGGCGGCCCGGACCAGACGGTCGAGGTCACCGACATCTGGACCTTCGCCCGCAACACTCGCGCCACCGACCCGAACTGGGCGCTGGTCGAGACCCGCGAATCCCACTGACCCGCCGATGCTGTCGCTCCTGACCCGTCCGGCCCGGCCCTGTCCGGGCCGCGGCCGTTCGGCCGAGGATGCCGACCGCTGATCCGGCATGGCCAAGACCCGCAAACCGAGCGAGGAAGAGCGCCGCCTCTGGCGTCTCGTGATGCAGGACGTCGTGCCGCTGCGGCCGCGCGACGCCGCCCCCCGCCGCCGCCTCCGAACCGCTCCTCCGGCGCCTCCGCCGCGGC
>NZ_JANX01000947.1 GCF_000767795.1 Inquilinus limosus MP06
GGCCAGCGCCAGCTCCTGCGGGTCGATCACGCCCTGGCGGGCCAGCTCGTCCAGCGCCCGCTGGCCGCGCAGCTTGGCCCGTGCCAGCCCGTCCGGCCGGCGCGGATTCATCAGGCCGGGCGCCTGCGGGATGGCGGACAGCAGGGCGATCTCGGCCCAGCTCAGATCCGCCACCGGCTTATCGAAATACCAGCGCGCGGCATGGGCGATGCCGTGGCTGCCATTGCCGTACGGCACCAGCCGCAGGTAATGCGCCAGCAGCGTCCGCCGGTCGTAGCGCTGGGTCAGCACCAGCGCGGTGCCGGCCTCGACCGCCTTGGACCACAGGTTGCGCGCCGCCGGCTGCTGCATCCGGGCGATCTGCATGGCGATGGTCGAGGCGCCGGACCGCACCCGGCCGCCCTCGACGTTGTGCCACAGCGCCCGGGCGACGGCGCGCGGGTCGACTCCCGGGTGGTCCCAGAAGCGCCGGTCCTCCAGCGCCAGCGTGGCGCGGACGACGCGGTCGGGCAGGGGATCGACGGTCCAGTAGCCGTAATCGACATACCGTTTGCCGTCTGGCGTGCGCTCCTCATGGCCGATCTGGGCCAGGAACGCGCCCTGCCGGTCATAGAGGATCGGGGTTGGCGCCGGCGCCTCCAGATGCGCCCGCTGCGCCACCTGGACGGCGAAGGTGCCGAACACGGCGACGCCGAGGGCGAGCACGGCCCAGCCGATCCGGCGCCCCCAGCGGCGGCGGGGCAGTGGGGGAGGAGGAACCTGCCCGTCCATCATGATACCCTCCCCCTCCCCTTGCGGGAGGGGGGCGGGGGAGGGGGCTGCCTCCGCATGAACCGGTATCGCATCCCGCGAAGGAGCGGGTGGCGCCTTCGGAAAGTCCCCATCCCATCGCGCGCCGACGCGCGCGGACCCCTCCCCCTGCCCCCTCCCGCAAGGGGAGGGGGAGGGGGAGGATGGAATGGGCGAGGCGGGACAAGGTCACCTCACCCGCTTCACGGGCTGACGACGATCCGGGCGCCGGCGCTGGCGCCGTAGACTCCGGCCCGGTACATCATCTCGGCCTCGCCCGGCGGCTGGATGAAGCTGCCCGCCACCTGCGCCCGCAGGCGAAAGCGCAGGGTCAGCGTGCCCTTGTCCAGCCGGTCGTAGAACACCCGCACCTCGTCGTCGCCATAACCGGCATAGCTCGGCGGCACCGACGGCGCGGCCGAAGGCACGGCCTCCGCCGGCGCCGTCGCCAGGTTCGGGTTCAGCGGCTCGAACCCGGCGGCGATCGGCAGGCGCAGGGCGACCTGTGTGCGGGCCTCGGGGTTGACCAGCTCCGCCACCTCCTCGACCACCTCGCCGGCGGCGACATGGATGGCGCCGTCGCCGCCCGGCTCCAGCCGCTCCAGCGGGCCGTCGGCCGGCACGCGGTACAG
>NZ_JANX01000948.1 GCF_000767795.1 Inquilinus limosus MP06
AGGGCGATGGCGTTGTCCGCCGTCGCCTTGGATTGCGCGGTGCCGTTGGCGCCGATCGCGATCGACCCGGCGCCGGTGGACTGCACGGTGTCGCCGATGGCGATGGCGCGCGACCCGGACGCATTGGTGCCGGTGCCGATCGCGATCGAGGCGTGGTCGCCCGCCTTGGCGTTGACGCCCGCCGCCACGGAGAACTCGCCATTGGCATTGGCGTTGGTGCCGATCGCGGTCGCGCCGCCATTGGCGCCGGCGGCGATGGCGCCCGAGCCGACCGCGGTGCCGTTCTGGGCCGAAACCTTGGCGGAGGCGCCGACCGCCGTGGCGTTCGCGGTCGCCGCATTGGCGAGGACGCCGACCGCCGTGGCGTTCGCCGCCGTCGCATTGGCGTATCCGCCCAGGGCCGTGGACCAGGTCCCGGTCGCGGCAGCCCTGATGCCGAGAGCCGAACTGGTCTGACCCGTGGCGTCCGCGCCGTTGCCAATCGCGACCGCCTCGAAGGTCGTGCCGCCGTCGGGACGCGCCGTGCCCGAGACCCCGCTCGCATCGGCGCCGATGCCGATGGCGATCGGGGAACCGCCTGCGGCGCCCGTGACGACGGCCTTGGCGCCCGGCCCAAGGGCCATGGCCCCACCGCCGGCGGAGTTGGAGTCGGCGGTCGCACCGTTGCCCAAGGCGATCGTCGACCCCGTCGACGCGCTGGCCCCGGAGCCGATCGCGACCGACTGCGGGCCCGAAGCCGAGGCTCCGATGCCGGCCGCCATGGCACCGACGCCGGTCGCGCCGTCGTTGTTGTAGTTCGCCCCGTGCGTGCCGCCGTCATTGACGCTGTAGTAGTGGACGGCCGCGCCGGCGATGGTCGACTCCAGCGCCTTGTTGGTGGCGAAGAGCTGGCTGCCGTTGATCGCGTCGGTCGAGTCCAGCGCGATCCGGCCCGCCGCGACATTGGTGATGGTGCGCTCGGCGCCCGGCGCCCCGACGCTGACCGTGCTGGTCGGCGTGGTGCCGGCGAAGTTGTAGGTGGTGCCGCCGATCTTGGTGCTGGCCGTGCCGACCGCCGCGGCCGTCACCGAGCCCGAGCCCAGCGCCACGTCGCCGGCATTGGTGGCCTTGGCCGCGTCGCCGAAGGCGAGCGAGCCGGCGCCCGCCGCGCTGCTGGTGTTGCCCAGCGCGACCGAGCCCTGGCCCGTCGCCGTGTTGCCGTTGCCGAGCCCGACCGCGCCGGTGCCGTTGACGGTGTTGTTGGCACCCATGCCGACGGCGCCGGTGCCGGTCACCGAGTTCGGGTCGCCGATCGCCACCGCGCCGTCGCCGTTGACGACCTGGCCCTCGCCGATTGCCACCGCGCCCGTGCCGCCATTGACCTGCGAGTTGTGGCCGATCGCGACCGAGCCGGTGCCGGCCGCGGCCGCCA
>NZ_JANX01000949.1 GCF_000767795.1 Inquilinus limosus MP06
CCCGGGCCGTGCGCCATTCCAGCCGCTCGCCGTCCGGCCGCAGCCGACCGCCATCGGTCGGGCCCTCGAGGGCGAGGCCGCGCGCCTTCGCCGCCGCCACATCGGCCGCGATGTCGCCGGGCAGCAGGGCGAAATCGACCAGCCCGTCGCCGGCCTGGTCCAGCACCCGCCACCAGCGGAACTCCGGGTTCGGGCGGCGGAAGGCGATCAGCTCGATATAGGCGCCGTCGGCGAAGACGATCAGCGCGTTGTGGCTGGCGCCGTGGGTATGCTCCCCGCCCGGCGCCACGGTGAAGCCGAGCGCCCGGTAGTCGGCGACGGTCCGGTCCAGGTCGCGGACGGCGATCACGACGTGATCCAGCGACAGGCTCATGGTCGTCTCCTGTTCCGTGGGCTGCAGTCAGGCCTTCGCCTGCGGCTCGCCCAGCGACAGCATCAGGCGGTTGGCCCAGTTGAAGAAGGCGGCGCCCTGGATCACGTCGGCGACCGCCGCGTCGTCCAGCCCGGCCGCGCGCAGCCGCCGGACATGCTCCGCCCCGAAGGAAGCAGGCGTCTCCGTCAGCGCCACCGACGCCGCGACGATGGCGTTCCAGCGCTCGCCGAGGTCGGCGCCGACGCCCTCGTCCAGCAGCCGCTGCACGTCGTCGCCGCGCTTGGAGTGGACGGTGGCGAAGCGGGAATGGACCGAGGCGCAGTAGATGCAGCCGTTGAGGCGCGAGGTCGCGGTAGCCGCCAGCTCGCGCTCCGCCCGCGGCAGGCCGCCCTCGGGGTTGTAGAAGATGTCCTTGTCGGTCTTCGTCCGCGCCTGCAGCACGTCCGGGTCGCGCACCAGCAGCCGGAAATAGTCGGATTTGGCGCGGGCGGCATCGACCAGCCCGGCGAAGTGCCGCTCGGTCAGCCGGTCGGCCGGATGAGGCTCCAGCCAGGGCAGCCAGTTCAGCTCGTCCTGGGTGAAGACGGTCGGCTCATGGTTGTCGGGATGGGTCAGCACGGTCTCGGTCATGGCGGGCCTCAGGCGGCGGCCAGGGCACGCAGCCCGGCGACGACACGGATCTGGAAGGACAGGAAGGCGACGAGCTGCGACAGGGTGACGATATCGGTCGTCGACCAGCCGGCGTCGAGCAGCGCCTGCAGCGCCGCGGCGCTGGCGTCGCGCGGACGGAACACCAGCAGATGGGTGTGCGCCATCGCCGCCGCCAGGCGCGGGCCCAGCGCCGAACGGCCGTCGCCCGAGACATGGTAGACCAGGCCGCGCTTGTCCTCGGCGCTCAGCGGTCCTTCCGGGTAGTGGCCATAGGGCCCTTCCGCCCCCGCCCGCTCCGCCTCGGCGGCCACCGCGGCGGCGAGGCCGGCGTCGTGCCGGGCCAGGGCCCCGGCGTAGAAGCGGGCCGCCTCCGGCTCGCGGATGCACGC
>NZ_JANX01000950.1 GCF_000767795.1 Inquilinus limosus MP06
GGCCGGGCTGGAAGGCGTCGCCGCCGGGCTCGGCCTGTCCGCCGCCAAGGCCGCGCCCAAGGCGGCGCTGGCGGCGCTGGTGATCGGCATCGCCGTCGGGGCCCTGCCCCTGCTGGGGGGCCGCCGGCGCGACTGAGACGGTCGTAGCGTGTTGCCGCATGACCGCCGCTGCGTTTCGTCTATAATCCGCCCCCTGCCTCCGACGGGGGGCCCCGGCTTCCGGGCCGGGGTGGGCGGCAGACGGTATCCCAGAACGACAAAGGTCCAGACATGATCGACAGACGGACGGTGCTGACCGCGGGCGCCATGGCGACGGCTTCGCTGCTGCTGGCGGGGCTGCCCCGCCTGGCTTTTGCGCAGGCCGACGGGGCCGCGGCCTTCATCGACGACATGGCCAAGCGGGCGATCGGCATCCTCCAGGCCGGCGGCGCGGCGACAGCCCAGGGCAAGGCCCAGTTCACCCAGATCCTGAACCAGGGATTCGACCTGCCGACGATCGGCCGCTTCGTGCTCGGCCGCTACTGGAACAGCGCCACCCCCGACCAGCAGCGGGAATACATGGACCTGTTCGAGCGGATGATCGTCGAGACCTATTCCCGGCGGTTCCAGAACTACCAGGGCGAGACGCTGGTCGTGAAGGGCACCCGGGCGGTCGGCAACGACACCCTGGTCGCGACCGAGATCCGGCAGAAGGACGGCCCGCCGATCCAGGTCGACTGGCGGGTGCGCCCGGCGGGCGGCAGCTACAAGGTGGTGGACGTGATCGTCGCCCGGGTCAGCATGAGCGTGACCCAGCGCGACGAGTTCGCGTCGGTGATCGCCCAGAACGGCGGCAACATCGACGGGCTGCTGCAGGCGATGCGCCAGCGGGCCGGCGGCTGAGCCGTCCCCCTGATCCGGCGGAGCAGGCGATGGCGCTGGCGGATGTCGGCCGCGACGTCACGGACTGGCTGGTGGCCGAAGGCCGGCTGCTGGCCGACCCGGTGGCGCTGGTCGACGGCTTCTGCCGCCGCCTGATCGCCGCCGGCCTGCCGCTGCAGCGGGTGCGGATCGGGCAGAGCATCACCCATCCGCTGCTGACCGCCTGGGGCGTGGTGTGGACCACGGCCCGCGGCGGCGAGGAATACGTCATCGACCGCAAGGTGCTGCTGACCAGCACCTTCCTCGGCAGCCCGTACGAGGCTGTGCTGGTGAGCCGCCGGCCGCTGCGCCGCGCGCTCACCGCGCTGGGGCCGGACGACCACACCATCTTCCACGAGCTGGCCGAGGCCGGCGGCACCGACTATCTCGCCGTGCCGATCGTCTACGGCAACGCGACGGTGCAGGTGGCGAGCTTCGTCACCGACCGGCCGACCGGCTTCACCGACGAGGAGGCGGCGCTGCTGGAGCGGCTGCGCCACCCGCTGGCGGC
>NZ_JANX01000951.1 GCF_000767795.1 Inquilinus limosus MP06
GAGGGCGAGGGAGAGCTGCATGGCGGGTCACCGGGCGCGGGAGCCGGCGACCCGGTGCGCGGCGGCCAGCGCCGCCCGCGCCCAGTCGATCAGCTCGTCGGGCTCATCGAACAGCCGGTCCGGCACGCGCCAGAAGGACAGGTCGATGACGCGGCCCTGCTTCTCGTAGCTGAGCGGCGGGAGGTCCTCCGCCTCCCTGAACGCGGCACGGTTGTGGTCGTCGACCCGCAGATACAGGGCGTCCTCCGCGACCACGCCGAACATCACGCCCTCGCAGAACAGGCCGGTCGCGCCGAACATGCGCCGGGTCGCGATCGGGCCGAGCGGCGCGATCTGGTCGCGCAGGAAGTCGGTGAAGCTGTCGCGGGCCGCCATGCTCGATCCCCGAGAAGAGGCGATGGTTCATGTTAAGAACAAATGCGGAACATAGCAAGTTGGAATCGGCGCCTTGGCCGCCTCAGGGACGCGTGGGATAAGGGGCTACCGCTTCGCTTCGAGACCGACCATGCTCCGACAGCCCGCGCTGCCCGCCGACACTGCCGCCCTGGCGCCGACCGACCGCAGCCGGCGGATGCTGGAGGCGGCGCTGGCCGGGGCGGAGGCGATCCGTACTCATCTCGGCCGCTGGGAGGGCGCGGCGCTGGAGCGGAAGGGCGCACGGGACTTCGTCACCGCCGCCGATCGCCAGTCCGAGGCGGCGGTGGCCGCCGCGCTGTCCGCCGCCTTCCCCGACCACGCCATCGAGGGCGAGGAGGGCACGGCGATCCGGAGCAGGGGCGCCGGCACCTTCCTGGTCGACCCGATCGACGGCACCACCAATTTCGCTTGGGGCATGCCGTTCTTCGGCATCGCCATCGCTTTGGTCGAGGACGGGGAGACGGTGGCGGGGGTGGTGCTGGACCCCAGCCTGGGCGAGGCCTTCGTCGCCGAGCGCGGCCATGGCGCCTTCCTCAACGGAAGGCGGCTGCGGATCGACCGCGCGGTGGCGCCGGAGGAGGCGCTGGTCGGCGCCAGCCTGCCGATCCTCGGCCAAGTTCGCAGCATCGACGTCGAGGCCTATCACCGGGCGCTGCGGGCGGTGATCGACCGCGCCGCCGGGGTGCGCCGGCTCGGCTCCGCCGCGCTCAGCCTGTGCTATGTCGCCGCCGGCCGGCACGACGCCTTCTTCGAGGACGGCCTGTCGCCGCTGGACTACGCCGCCGCGGTGCTGGTGCTGCGCGAGGCCGGCGGGGTCGCCACCGGCTTCGATGGCGGCCCGATCCCGGCGACCGGGGCGGTACTGGGCGCTAATGCCGGGCTGCATTCCTGGTTGGTCGGGCTGCTGAGCGGAGGCTAGAGCGGGAGGGTCTTGAGTCGGATCTCAACTTTGCCTCTCCCGCTTGCGGGAGAGGTCGGAGGCGCGAAGCGG
>NZ_JANX01000952.1 GCF_000767795.1 Inquilinus limosus MP06
GACCCGCCGCATCAGCGCGCGGAATGCCTCGATGGAGAGGCCCGTGCGTCCCGGATAACGCGCCGCCTTCTCCGGGTTCGCCAGGTCCTCCTCGATATCGGCCAGGTGGTCGTTGAAGGCGACCACGCCGATGGTGCCGTCGGCGATCAGCGGCGCCACCTCCTTGAGGCCGTCATGATTGTGCACCTCGAAGCGCAGATGCAGATGGGTGTCGCAGCGCAGGCGGCCGCGCAGGTCGCGCAGCGCCCCGGCCAGGGCCAGGAAGGTCTCGCGCCCGCGCAGCCCCGGCTCCCAGGAATAGGTGACGCCGTGCAGCGCCGTGGTGATGCCGAAGCCGGCCATCACCCGGTCCGCCTCGTCCAGCGCCAGCGCCGTCGGGAACCGCACGCCCGGCCGCGGCATCAGCGACCGCTCGAAGGCGTCGCCATGCAGGTCGACGATGCCCGGCAGCATCAGGCGGCCGCGCCCGTCGAGCCGGCCATCGGCGGTTCGACCCTCCGAGCCCGCGATCTCGGCGATGCGCCCCGCCTCGATGCGGATTACCGCCTCCTCGAATCGGCCATCGACCAGCGCCCGGGCGCCGACAATGGTCAGCGAGGGGGCGGGCCCGCGGGCCGGTGAGGGCGCCGCGGCGAGGCCGGCCGTCCTGTCGTTCATGATGGAACCTTCAAGCATGCGTGCATGGGCCCGGGATGATCGCAGGCGCCTAGACTGAGAGACCGTTTGGAAACGCTACTGGCGCGGCCGTCTGACGGCGGCTTCTCCGCTTCCGGTGCTCACACACAAACGTGCGCTGCGCTCCGGTTCTCGAAACCACCGCCAGCCGACTCACGCCAGCGCATTTCAAGACGATCTCTTAGCCCTTCCTTGTGGCAGCTTTCTTACAACCGATCGAGGCTGGCCTGGAATGCGGGCAAGGCAGCGCTGCGCCATCCGGAGGGCGCCTGGCATACGCGCCCAGGAAGCACCCGAAATTCGGGCGCGCCCCGATCACGGGACGCCGATGGCGCGGGGCCGGGGACCGCGCGTCCCCTTGTCCGGGGCAGGATCGTCGCGCCCGGTCAGGCGATAATGATCGGCCAGCGTCTTCAGCCCGTCCTCCAGCACCCCCATCACCCGGTCGCGATGGCGCCCCTGCCTGCCGGCCACGGCCGAGACGTCCTGCTCGTGGCAGCACACCGCCTCCACCACCGCGCCGACATGGGCGCCGAGGCAGCGCAGCGCCGATCTATAGGCGCGCAGGGCTTCGAGCTGGACCTCGCCCGGGGTCAGCACCATGCCGGAGCCGCGGATCCCGGGCGGCAGCTCGCCGTCGCGGTCCTGCACCCCCAGCACGCCGATCTCGAACTGGCCGCGCAGCCGCTGCCCGGCGGAATGCATGCGCGGGCTGATCGAGCC
>NZ_JANX01000953.1 GCF_000767795.1 Inquilinus limosus MP06
CCCTTGCGGGAGGGGGTTGAGGGAGGGGTTTGGTGCCGCAAGAACCAATGCCGAGAGATTGGTACAGCCCGTCGACGGCTCTGAATCAGGATGTGCCAACTCTCTTCGATCGACACCCCCTCCCCCTACCCCCTCCCGCGAGGGGAGGGGGAGAGTAGAAGGCAGGGTTTGACACAGGTTACCGATCACGGCGCTCGGCCGACGATCCCTCTGCAGCGGCGGGGCGCTCATGGGTTCGCCGCGGGTTGCTGGGTCTGGTTATCTCGGCGGCGGTGCTGCCCCTGGCCGCCGCCCTCGCCGGTGCCCTGGCGATGGCGCTGGCCGCCCGCCTGCCCGTCCGCCGGAGCAGCAGGGGTCGCGGCGCCCGGCCCCGCCCCGCCATCCTGGCCGGCGACCGTGACATGGGCGCCGTCGCGCAGCCGGTCGGTGCCGTCGACCACCACCCGGTCGCCGGGCTGCAGCCCGTCCTCGACCGCGACCATGCCGCCATCCGAAGGGCCGGTCTTGATCGGCCGCACCGCCACCGTGTCGCCGGCGCCGACCAGGTAGACGAAAGCGCCCGGCGCGCCGTGCTGGACCGCGGCGACCGGGACGGTGACCACGTCCTGCCGCGTGTCGACCAGCAGCCGGGCGTTGACGAACTGGTTCGGGAACAGTGTCTCGTCGGCATTGTCGAAGCCGGCGCGCAGCTTCACCGTGCCGGTGGTGGTGTCGATCTGGTTGTCGAGGGTCGACAGCGCGCCGGTGGCGATCTGCGTCGTGCCGGACCGGTCGAAGGCGATCACCGGCAGGCTGGCGCCGGCGCGCAGCCGGGCCTGGATCTGCGGCAGGTCGTCCTCCGGCAGCGAGAACACCACGGAGATCGGATGCAGCTGGGTGACGATCACCAGCGAATCCCCGACCTGGACATAGTTGCCGGGATCGACCTGGCGCAGCCCGACCCGGCCGTCGACCGGCGAGACGATATGAGCATAGGCGAGGTTCAGCTTCTGGGCGTCGATCTGCGCCTGGTCGGACTGGATCGTGCCCTGGTCCTGCTGCACCAGGAAGGCCTGGTCGTCGACCTGCTGCGCCGAGACCGCCCTCTGCTTCAGCATCTGCTGGTAACGCGCCAGGTCGGCCTGGGCCTGCGCCAGCGCCGCCTGGTCCTTGGCCAGCTGGCCCTGGTCCTGCTCCAGCGCCACCTGGTAGGGGCGCGGGTCGATCTGGGCCAGGAAGTCGCCCTTCTTGACGAGCTGGCCTTCCTGGAAGCCGACCTCGGTCAGCTGGCCGGCGATCTGCGGCTTGACGGTGACGGTGGCCAGCGGCGTGACGGTGCCGAGCGCGTCGAGGGTGATGCGGATGTCGCCGCGGCCGACCGTAACCACGCCGACCGGCTGCGGCGGGCCGGCGAAGCGGCCGCC
>NZ_JANX01000954.1 GCF_000767795.1 Inquilinus limosus MP06
GGCGCCGAAGGCCGAGGCCCGGGCGCCCGCCGCCCCGGCCACGCCGCCGGCGACCAAGGCGCCGCCGGCCACCGACGAGGACAGGTTCTTCGCCAAGACCAAACGCATCACCGTGCGCGAGGCGCTGCGCGACGCCATGGCCGAGGAGATGCGGCGCGACGCGACCGTGTTCCTGATGGGCGAGGAGGTGGCGGAGTACCAGGGTGCTTACAAGGTCAGCCAGGGCCTGCTGGAGGAGTTCGGCGCCAAGCGCGTGATCGACACCCCGATCACCGAGCACGGCTTCGCCGGCCTCGGCGTCGGCGCCGCCTATTCGGGGCTGCGCCCGATCGTCGAATTCATGACCTTCAACTTCGCCATGCAGGCGATCGACCAGATCATCAACTCGGCGGCCAAGACGCTGTACATGTCCGGCGGCCAGATGGGCAGCCCGATCGTGTTCCGCGGCCCGAACGGCGCCGCCGCCCGCGTCGGCGCCCAGCACAGCCAGGACTATGCCAGCTGGTACGCCCACTGTCCGGGCATGAAGGTGGTGGCGCCCTGGTCCGCGGCCGATGCCAAGGGCCTGCTGAAGTCGGCGATCCGCGATCCGAACCCGGTGATCTTCCTGGAGAACGAGATCCTCTACGGCCAGAGCTTCGACGTGCCGGAGGATCCCGACTTCATCGTCCCGATCGGCCGCGCCAAGGTCGTGCGCCCGGGCAAGGACGTCACCATCACCGCCTATTCGATCATGGTCGGCAAGGCGCTGGAGGCGGCCGAGACGCTGGCCGCAGAGGGCATCGACGCCGAGGTCATCGACCTGCGCACCATCCGGCCGCTGGATGTCGAGACCATCGTCAACTCGGTCAAGAAGACCAACCGCCTGGTCTCGGCCGAGGAGAGCTGGCCCTTCGCCGGCATCGGGTCGGAGCTGGCGGCGCTGATGATGGAGCACGCCTTCGACTATCTCGACGCCCCGGTCGGGCGCGTCTGCTCGGTCGACGTGCCTCTGCCCTATGCCGCCAACCTGGAGCATCTCGCGCTGCCCCAGGCCTCGCACATCGTCGAGGCGGCCAAGGCCGCCTGCTACCGCTAGGCCCGGCACGGGACAGGGGAGGGATCGATGACGATCAACATTCTGATGCCGGCGCTGTCGCCGACGATGACCGAGGGCACGCTCGCCACCTGGCACAAGAAGGAAGGCGACAAGGTCAAGTCGGGCGACGTGATCGCCGAGATCGAGACCGACAAGGCGACCATGGAGGTCGAGGCCGTCGACGAGGGCACCATCGGCAAGATCCTGGTAGCCGAGGGCACCGAGAACGTGCCGGTCAATGAGGTCATCGCCATCCTCTTGGAGGAGGGCGAGGATGCCGGCGCGCTGAAGGGCGGCACGGCCCCTGCCGCGGCGAAGCCCG
>NZ_JANX01000955.1 GCF_000767795.1 Inquilinus limosus MP06
CGTGCCGCCGCCGCCCGGGATGCTGCCGACGCGCACCTCGGGGAAGCCGAAGCGGGCCGTGTCGGCGGCGATGCGGATGTCGCAGGCCAGCGCGAGCTCCAGCCCGCCGCCCAGGGCGAAGCCGTTGATGGCGCAGATCACCGGCTTGCCGAGATCCATCCCGTCCAGGAAGCCGGCGTCGCCGCGGCCGAAGGCCAGCGACGCATAGCTGTCCGCCGGCGGCATCGTCTTCTTCAGGTCGGCGCCGGTGCTGAAGGCGCGGTCCCCGGCGCCGGTCAGGAGGACGACGCGGATCCCGTCATCCTCCCGCACCCGGCGCCAGCATTCGGCCAGGCCGGCCTGGGTCTCCGGGTCGATCGCGTTCATGGCCTCCGGCCGGTTCAGGACCACGGTGGCGACATGCGCTTCGACCGAGAAATCAACCGCCATCCGACTGGCCCCTCCCCGCTTCGGCGCCGTGACGACCGTCGCCGGGCCTGACCTTTGCCTGAGATTTGCTGCGATCGACCTCGCGGCGTCAAACGACTTAATCGGGTCGATCGTTGAGCATTTCTCACAAGCCCCGACCCATCGTCCTCAGTTGTGCCTGGCGATGAAGTCGAGGACCAGCCGGTTGAACAGCTCCGGCCGCTCCCAGTTGGCGGAATGCGCCGCCTCGGGGATGATCTCCACCTGGGCGTGCGGCATATGGGCCGCCTGCATCCGCAGCAGCGACGGCGGGGTGTAGAGGTCGGCGTCGCCGGTCATCAGCAGCGTCGGGACGCGGATGGTCTCCAGCGCCGCCCAGGTGATCTGATGCGCCAGCTTCGGGTCGATCCGGGTGCCCGGGATCGCCTCGTGCACCATGGTGTTCCAGGCCTCGAGCCCGGCCGGGTCGCCGGCGCGGTAGGACGGCCCCAGCTCCTGGAAGTCATGCGGCAGGTCGGCGAAGAACTTCGGCCGCAGACGGGCGTTCACCGCCTTGTAGTCCGCATCCTGGATGCCCATCAGCGACGACAGCACGGTCAGGCTGCGCACCTTGTCGGGATGCGACAGGGTGTAGTCGATGGCGAAATAGCCGCCATGGGCCGCCGCCACCAGATGCACGCGGTCGAGGCCGAGGACGCCGATCAGCGCGTGCAGATCCTCCGACGCCACGCCGGGATCGGCATTGTCGCCCGCGTCCGACCCGCGGTAGCCGCGGCGGGAATAGCCGATGGCGCGATAGCCGGCTTTGGCGAAGACGGGCTGCTGGTAACCCCAGCCCGCGCCGCTCTGCGTGCCGGCGTGCAGGAAGATCACCGGCGCGCCCGTCCCGCCCGTGTCCCAGTACCACAGCCGCGTGCCCGGCAGCTCTGCCAGCCCTTCCTTCGCCGGAGCCTGCGGCGGCAGCGGCACCGGCGTCCACATCGCCGCCGGC
>NZ_JANX01000956.1 GCF_000767795.1 Inquilinus limosus MP06
GGAGATCGCGTTGGTCACGCTCATCAGGGGCGAGTGCAGGGCCGGCGTCACCCGCCACACCACGTAGTAGCCGACGAAGCAGGCCAGCACGAACACCGTCAGCCCGGTCAGGAAGAAGCCGTGCTCCCCCGCCGGCGCCGTTGCGGCCGCCGCCTGGGCCTGCGCCGCCAGCGCCTGGGCCTGGTCCGCCAGCCCCCTGGCCGCCTCGGCCAGACCCTGCGCGCCCTGCGCCAGTTCCTCTGTCGCCATCTGCCCGCTCCCCCTACGCCGCCTGCTCGGCCCGGCCGCCGAAATTCGGATGCACCACCCGGCCCCCCGAGGTCAGCCGCGTCGCCGCCACGATCTCGTCGCTGCCGTCGATCTTGAGAGCCTGGCTCTCCTTGTCGATGAGCGGCGTCAGGAAGGCGACCAGGTTGCGGGCGTAGAGCGCCGAGGCATCGGTCGCGATCCGGCCGGGCACGTTGCGATAGCCGACGATGGTCACGCCGCCGTCCTCGACCACTTCGCCCGGCTTGGTCAGGGCGCAGTTGCCGCCCCGCTCCGCCGCCAGGTCGACGATCACCGAGCCCGGCTTCATCGACCGCACCATCGCCTCGTCCATCAGGACCGGCGCCTTGCGGCCCGGGATCAGGGCCGTGCAGATGACGATGTCCTGCTTCCTCACCGTCTCGGCGATCAGCGCCGCCTGCTTGGCCCGGTACTCCGCCGACATCTCCTTGGCGTAGCCGCCCGCCGTCTCGGCCGCCTTGAACTCCTCATCCTCCACCGCGACGAAGCTGGCGCCCAGCGACTGCACCTGCTCCTTCGCCGCCGGGCGGACGTCGGTCGCCGACACCACGGCCCCGAGGCGCCGCGCCGTCGCGATCGCCTGCAGCCCGGCCACGCCGGCGCCCATCACCAGCACCCGCGCCGGCGGCACCGTGCCCGCCGCCGTCATCATCATCGGATAGGCCCGGCCGAACACCGACGCCGCCTCCAGGACCGCCCGGTAGCCCGCCAGGTTCGCCTGGCTCGACAGCACGTCCATCGACTGCGCCCGCGTGATCCGCGGCACCAGCTCCAGCGCGAAGCTCTCGATCCCGGCCTCGGCACTAGGCCGCAAGGCTCTCCGCGTCGTCATAGGGCTCCAGCACCCCGATCAGCGCCGCGCCGCGCGGGATCAGCGACAGCTCGTCCACCTCGCCCTCCCCGGCCCGCAAAGGCCGCCGCACCTTCAGCACCACGTCCGCGCCCGCGAGGGCCGCGGCCGCATCCGCCGCCACCTCCGCCCCCGCCGCGCGGTACGCGTCATCCGTCACGGCGCTGCCCAGACCGGCGCCGGACTCCACCGCCACCGTCGCCCCCAGACCCACCAGCTTCTTCACGCTGTCCGCCGTCGCCGCCACACGGCGCTC
>NZ_JANX01000957.1 GCF_000767795.1 Inquilinus limosus MP06
GCAGACCGGCCACAGCATCCTGGCCGAGGTGGTCGGGCTGGTCGACGGCGCCGCGGTGCTGACCCCGATCGGCAGCCTGCCAGGGCCTGTCGACCCGGACCGAGGCAATCCCGACCGGCCGCGCCCTGCGGCTGGGCGTCGGCCCCGCCCTGTTGGGCCGAGTGCTGGACAGCCTGGGCCGGCCGCTGGACACCGCCGAGCGCGGGCCGCTGGACACCGACGGCACCTACCCGCTGCATGCCGAGGCGCCGCCGGCGCTGCTGCGGCCGCTGATCAGCCGGCCCCTGCCGCTGGGCATCCGCGCCATCGACGGCCTCCTGACCTGCGGCGAGGGCCAGCGCATCGGCATCTACGGGTCGCCGGGCACCGGCAAATCCTCGCTGTTGGCGCAGATCGTCAAGGGCGCCGATGCCGACGCCATCGTCATCGGCCTGATCGGCGAGCGCGGCCGCGAGGTACGCGAGTTCATCGACCGGCATCTGGGGCCGGAGGCGCTGCGCCGGGCCGTGATCGTCACCGCCACCTCCGACCGGCCGGCGATCGAGCGCGTCAAGGCCGCCTTCGTCGCCACCGCCATCGCCGAGTATTTCCGCGACCAAGGGATGCGCGTCGCCCTGCTGATGGACAGCATCACCCGCTTCGCCCGCGCCGTGCGCGAGATCGGCCTGGCCGCGGGCGAGCCGCCGACCCGGCGCGGTTTCCCGCCTTCGTTCTTCGCCATGCTGCCGCGCCTGCTGGAGCGCGCCGGGCCGGCGGCGACCGGGTCGATCACCGGCTTCTACACCGTGTTGGTCGAGGGCGATGCCGAGACCGATCCGATCGCCGACGAGACCCGCGGCCTGCTGGACGGCCACATCGTGCTGTCGCAGGCCCTGGCCAGCGCAGGGCACTTTCCGGCGATCGACGTGCTGGCCAGCCGCAGCCGGGTGATGGAGGCGGTGATCGATGGCGGCCATCGCCGGGCCGCGGTGCAGATGCGCCGGCTGATGGCCAAGCACAACGACATCGAGCTGCTGCTGCAGGTCGGCGAGTACCGGGCCGGGGCCGACGCCCTGGCCGACGAGGCGGTGGCCAAGATCGGCGACATCCGCCGCTTCCTGCAGCAGGATTTCGAGGAGGCCTCGACCTTTGCCCAGACCCGCGAGCAGCTGGAGCGGCTGAGCCGATGAGCCTGCGTTCCAAACCAGACGCCCTCGACCGGCTGCGCAAGCTGCGGCGCGACCGCGAGCGCCTGGCGATCGAGACGCTGGGGCAGGAGCGCGCCGCCCTGACCGCCGCCGAGGCGCGGGAGCGCCAGGCCGAGGCCGACCGCGACGCCTATGAGGCGCATCGCGCGGCGCAGGAGGACCGGCTCTACACCGCCGCGATGGAGAAGCCGGCCGCGGCCGATGCACTG
>NZ_JANX01000958.1 GCF_000767795.1 Inquilinus limosus MP06
GGCCCCGCGCCATCCGGCTGCTGCCGGCGGGCACGTCGGGCGACCGGCTGGTGGCCGGCACCGCCCGGCGGTGCTGCACAGCGCCACCACGGTGACGGTGGAGGCCGAGACGCCGCTGTCGCCCGACCCGATCCGGATCGAGGCCGACCGCTACACCCCGGACCTTCCGGCGGTGTCGGTCGGCGACCCGCTGACCCTGCGCCTGCCGCCGCCCTTCGTCTTCCCGGCGGAGCGTTAGCCGCGGTCCTGGGACGGCAAATGGCCCAGCGGCAGCCGCGCGTCCGGCTTGACTGCCTTGATCGCGAAATTGCTGCGCACATCGGTCACGCCGGGCAGCTTCAGCAGCGTTCCCAGCAGGAACCGCTCATACCCCGCCAGATCCGGCACCACGACCTGGAGCAGGAAATCGGCCTCGCCGGACACCAGGTGGCAGGTGATGACCTCCGGCAGGGTCTGGACGGCCTCCCAGAAGGTCGGCGTCGCCTCGGCCGGGCGGTGCGCGACCTTGACGCCGACGAAGACGGTGAGGCCCAGGCCCAGCGCCTCCCGGTCCAGCGCCGCGTGGTAGCCGCGGATGACCCCGCCAGCCTCGAGCGCCTTGACGCGACGCAGGCACGGCGACGGCGACAGGCCCGCCCTGTCCGCCGGCTCGACATTGGTCAGCCGCCCATCCGCCTGCAGCTCGCGCAGGATCCTGATATCGATGGGGTCGAGATCCATTTTGGCATGCTTCTCCAATTTCTGACGCCAAGGCGGCGGATCATGCCATATCGGCCCAGTCCATTGGCATAGTTCGGCAGGACCTGCCTGCCGAGGGGGTGCTAGACACTCGCGATCACGGCGGAACGAGAGCTCCGGGATGGCGCGGGCACGGGACATTCGGATCTGGGTTCTCGCTTTGGGAACCTTCGCGATCGGCACGGACGTCTTCGTGGTGTCGGGCATCCTGCCGGCGATCGCGGCGCAGTTCGGCACCGATCTCGACGCGGCGGGGCAGACGGTCACGGCCTATGCCCTGACCTACGCCCTCGCCGCGCCGCTGCTGGTGCCGCTGACGGCCGCGCTGCGGCAGGTCCGGGTCGTCATCGTCACGCTGGCGATCTTCGCGCTGGCGAATGCGCTGTGCGCGGCGGCGCCAACCTATTGGACGCTGATGGCCATGCGCGTCGTCGCCGGCGCGGTCGCGGCGCTCTATACCTCGACCGCCTATGCCCTGGCGGCGTCCCGGGCGGAGCCGCATCGCAAGGGCGCGGCGATCGCCACCGTGGCGCTCGGGCTGACGGCGTCAGCCGTGTTCGGGGTTCCGCTCGGTACGCGATCGGGGAGGCCCTGGGCTGGCGCATGACGTTCTGGCTGATCACGGCGCTGTCGGCGGCGGCGGTCGCGGCCCTGG
>NZ_JANX01000959.1 GCF_000767795.1 Inquilinus limosus MP06
GATCCGGGGCCGGACGGCCGGGGCCGGCCGGTCGGCGAGGATCTCGACCCCGCCAAGGAGGCGGTGCGCCTGACCGGCAGCACGTCCCTTGCCTTCCCGGCCGGTTCGGTGGCGGGGTACGAGCCGCCCGAGGGCGAGGCCCCGCCCCGCCTGGCGCTGACGCTGTTCGGCCTGGTCGGCCCGTCCGGCGTCCTGCCCAGCCACATCACCGCCGAGGTCAACCGCGCCATCCGCATGAAGCGGCCGGCGATGAAGACCTTCCTGGACCTGTTCCACCACCGCCTCGCCTCCTTCTTCTACCGGGCCTGGGCCAAGTACCGGCTGCCGGTCGCCTATGAGCGATCGGGCGGTGCCGAGGACGACGTCTCGGGCGCGCTGCTGGCGCTGGTCGGGCTGGGCACGCCGCATCTGCGGCGGCGGCTGGCGGTCGAGGACGAGGCGGTCGTCCACTATGCCGGCCATTTCGCGCGCTGGCCCCGCTCGGCCGCGGCGCTGGAGGCGATGCTGGCCGACTATCTCGGCCTGCCGGTGTCGGTGACGCAGTTCGAGGGCAGCTGGCTGCCCCTGCCGGCCGAGGAGCAGACCCGCACGCCCTCCGCGGCGGCGCCCGAGGGCAGCTTCTGCCAGCTCGGCGTCGACGCCGTGGTCGGCGAACGGGTCTGGGACGTCCAGGGCAAGTTCCAGATCCGGGTCGGCCCGGTGTCCTGGGCCCGCTTCCAGACCCTGATCCCGGGGTCGGAGGATGTGCGGCGGCTGGCGGAGCTGACCCGCCTGTATGTCGGCCCCGGCCTCAGCTTCAACCTGCGCGTCGTGCTGGACCGCACCGACGTGCCGGAGCCGCGGCTGGGCACGGCCGCCACCCGGCTGGGCTGGACCAGCTGGGCGGTGTCGCGCACCCCGGCCGCCGACCTGGCCGACGCCGTCTTCGAATTCGATCCCGCCTGACCCGCCCCGCATTGACGAGACAGAGCCATGGCAGCCATTGATCTGAAATCCCTGGTCGGAAAGCTGAACACCCCCTGCCGCCGGGCGCTGGAGGGGGCTGCCGGCCTGACCCTGTCGCGGTCGCAGTTCAACGTCGAGATCGAGCACTGGCTGATCAAGCTGCTCGAGGACGACCAGAGCGACATCGTCGCCTGCCTGCGCCATTTCGAGCTCGACCCCGGCCGGGTCTCGGCCGAGCTGAACCGGGCGCTGGACCGGCTGAAGACCGGCAACACCCACCCGCCGGCGCTGTCGCCGTCGCTGGTGACGCTGGGGCGCGAGGCCTGGCTGCTGGCGACGCTGGAATATGGCGAGGAGCGGATCCGGTCCGGCCACATCCTGGTGGCCCTGCTGGCGGACGAGACGCTGGGCCACCAGGATGTGGCCGGACCGGATCCGCTCCT
>NZ_JANX01000960.1 GCF_000767795.1 Inquilinus limosus MP06
GCATCGCCGCCAGCCGGCACCTGGCCTTCGGCGGGCTGCAGGCCTATCACGGCCGCGCCCAGCACAGGAGATCGCCGGAGGAGCGCGCCGTCGCCATCGCCGAGGCGGCGGAGGCCGCGGGGCGGACGGTCGAAGGCCTGCGCCACGCCGGCTTCGACTGCCCGATCGTCGGCGGCGCCGGCACCGGCACCTTTGCGCTGGAGGCGGCGAGCGGTGTGTTCACCGAGCTGCAGGTCGGCTCCTACGCCTTCATGGACGCGGATTACGCCCGCAACGACCCGCCGCCGCCCTTCCGCCAGGCCTTGTTCGTGCTGGCAACTGTGATGAGCGTGCCGCGCGACGGCGCCGCCGTGGTCGATGCCGGCCACAAGGCGCTGCCCACCGACAGCGGCATGCCCCTGGTCTGGGGACGGGACGGCATTCGCTACGAAGGGCCGTCGGACGAGCATGGCCGGCTGGTGATCGGGCCCGGTGCCGACCGGCCCCGACTCGGCGAGACGCTGCGCCTGGTGCCGGGCCACTGCGACCCGACGATCGACCGCTACGACTGGTATGTCGGGGTGCGGTCCGGCCGGGTCGAATGCCTGTGGCCCATCTCGGCCCGCGGCGCCATGGCCTGAGCGGATGTCTGAAGCCTTTCCCGATCGCGCGGTTTCGGGCTCTCGCCATCTGTCTGGGCGGGCTGCGCACGAGAGATAAAGATGTTCGCTTTTTGTTCTTGACGCGATGCCGCGTCGCGTGGCATAGTTAAGATACAGTCAGACAGTTGCGCCCGCCCGGCACCGCCGCGGCGGGCGCTTTCGTTCCGGTGTCCGGGGTTGGAGGCGTGGGGGCGGCATGGCGCAGCAGCGGAGAACACCGAATTGGAGGCAGCGCCGTTTCGCCAGCGCCTATGTCGGATCCGGCAACGGCGCCGACGCGGCCCGGAAGGCGCGATATACGCGATCAGACCCAAAGGATACCGCTTCGAGAATCATGTCATCGACGCCCTGCGCTATGCGGTCGAGGGGCGGCAGCGGGGCAGTTACGACGGCTCGCTGAGCTGGGTCGGCTGACCGGAGTCTGAGCAACATCACAACCGAGCCGCTGGGGCTCTCGGAGGCCAGCCTTGTTTCTGGACACGCTGACCAATGTTCTTGCCGGCCTGTTCACCGCCAGGGACAAGCTCGCGCATGACCGGTTCCTGCATGTCGTGCAGGATCGCGGGCAGCTCGAGGCCGCCTATCGCGGCGACTGGATCGCCCGCAAGGTGATCGACGTGCCGCCCTTCGACATGACCCGGGAATGGCGGCGCTGGCATGCCGATCCGGCGCAGATCGCCGCGATCGAGGCGGAGGAGGCGCGGCTCGGCGTCCAGCGCAAGGTGGCGCGGGCGGCTGCGGC
>NZ_JANX01000961.1 GCF_000767795.1 Inquilinus limosus MP06
TGGCCCGCCTCGCCGCCCTGAAGGCCTCGCCCGACAGCGTCGCCGCGCTGCGCCGGATCGAGCGCAAGACCGCCGCCGCCATGGACAGCGACGGCCACGAGCTGTGGGACAGCGCCTTCCACCGCCACATCGCCGAGACCGCGGGCAACGGCCTGCTGCTGGCGCTGTTCGACTGCATCGACAGGATCCGCCAGTCGCCGTCCTGGCGCCGGCTGCGCGAGGCGGCACGCAACCGCATCCGCCTGCGCGCCTATACCAGCCAGCATGGCGATATCGTCGCCGCCATCGCCCGGCATGACGGCGCCGCGGCCGAGGCGGCGATGCGGCGCCACCTGCTGGCGCTGCAGGCCAATCTGGAGGCGGCGATGCATGGCGACCCGGCCCCGCAGGATGAGGCGGCTGACCGCCCCGCCCGCACCACCGACGGCAGCACGGAGGCGGCCGATGGCCTCGGTCTCTGACGTCCGCGTCGCCCGCGCCCCGGCCGCCGCGGCGGAGCCGGCGCGCGAGACGGTGCTGCAGGTCGAGGACTTCGCCCTGTCGCTGTCGCTCGGCAGCAACCTGGTGGAGGGGGTGTCCTTCTCCGTCGCCCGCGGCGAGACTTTGTGCATCGTCGGCGAATCCGGCTGCGGCAAGAGCATCACCGCGCTGGGGCTGATGGGGCTGCTGCCGCCGGTGGCGCGCATCACCTCCGGCAGCGCCCGGTTCGAGGGGCAGGACCTGTTCCGGCTGGCCGACCGGCAGCGCGCCGACCTGCGCGGCAGCCGCATGGCGATGATCTTCCAGGAGCCGATGACCAGCCTGAACCCGGCCTTCACCATCGGCGACCAGATCGCCGAGGGCATCCGCCGGCACAGGGCCGTGACCAAGGCCGAGGCGCGCGACCGGGCGCTGGAGATGCTGCGCCGGGTGCGCATCCCGGCGCCGGAGAAGCGGCTGGACGCCTATCCGCACCAGCTGTCGGGCGGCATGCGCCAGCGCGCCATGATCGCCATGGCCCTGGCCAACGACCCGCAGCTGCTGATCGCCGACGAGCCGACCACGGCGCTGGACGTCACCATCCAGGCGCAGATCCTGGCGCTGGTGCGGCGGCTGCAGGACGAGACCGGCACCGCCATGATCCTGATCACCCACGATCTCGGCGTGGTGGCGGAGGTCGCCGACCATGTCGCGGTGATGTATGCCGGAAGGATCGTCGAATCCGGCCCGGTCGAGGCCATCTTCGAGGACCCGCAGCACCCCTACACCATCGGGCTGATGGGGTCGGTGCCGTCGCTGGGCCGGCGCGAGGGGCGCCTGGCCACCATCCCCGGCACGGTGCCGCCGGCCGACCGCATGCCGCAGGGCTGCCGCTTCGCCCCGCGCTGCCCCTTCGCC
>NZ_JANX01000962.1 GCF_000767795.1 Inquilinus limosus MP06
ATTGGCACTGAGCGGCAGGGCGGCGAGCCCGACGATGCGCGACGGCACCATGTACTCCGGCACCAGCGCCGACAGGTGCTGCTTCAGCGCCGCCTCGTCGGGCTGGACGTCGCCGGCGACGTAGCCGACCAGACGGCCCTCGCGCAGCACCACCACCGCATCCCGGACGCCGGGATAGGAGCGCAGCCCCGCCTCGATCTCGCCCAGCTCGATCCGCAGGCCCCGCAGCTTCACCTGGTGATCCAGCCGACCGAGATATTCGATCGCCCCGTCTCCACGGCGCCGCACCAGGTCCCCCGACCGGTACATCCGGCTGCCCGACGGGCCCTGCGGGTCCGGCACGAACCGGTCCGCCGTCAGGTCCGGGCGGCCGAGATAGCCCCGCGCCAGGTTCACTCCGGCGATGTACAGCTCCCCGGCCACCCCCTCCGGCACCGGGTTCAGGTCGCCGTCCAGCACATGGATCCGGGTGTTGGCGATCGCATGCCCGATCGGCACGCTGCGCTGGCCCGCCTCCGGCCGGCAGGCCCAGAAGGTGACGTCGATCGCCGCCTCGGTCGGGCCGTACAGGTTGTGCAGACCGGCACCGGTCTGCCCCAGCACCTCGTCCTGCAGCTCCCGCGGCAGCGCCTCGCCGCTGCACAGGATCCGGCGCAGCGTGGTGCAGCGGGGCAGCTCCCCCGACGCCGCGAACGCCCCCAGCATCGACGGCACGAAGTGCAGCGTCGTGATCCCCTCGTCCCGGATCACCCGCCCCAGCGCTTCCGGATCCCGATGCGCCCCCGGCTCGGCCACCACCAGGCAGGCCCCGGTCATCAAGGGCCAGAAGAACTCCCACACCGACACGTCGAAGCCGTAGGGCGTCTTCTGCAGCACCCGGTCTCCCGGACCGATGCCGTATTCCGCCTGCATCCAGTGCAGACGGTTCAGCAGCCCCTTGTGGCTGTTGCCCACCGCCTTCGGCTTGCCCGTCGACCCCGAGGTCGTGATGCAATAGGCCAGCCCCTCCGGATGCCAGTCGACAACAGGCGCCTCATCCGCGAAGCCGGACAGGTCCCAGCCTTCGATCGCGATGATCTCGACGCCGTCCATCTGCGGCAGCCGGTCGGCGAGATGTCCCTGGGCCAGCACCAGCCTGAGGCCGGTGTCGGCGATGGTGCCGGCCAGGCGCTCGCGCGGATGCTCGGGGTCGAGCGGCAGGTAGGCCCCGCCCGCCTTCATGATGCCGAGCAGCGCCAGCACCATCTCCACCGACCGCTCCGCCGCCACCCCGACCAGCACGTCCGGACCGACCCCGCGTGCCGCCAGCGCCTGCGCCAGCCGGTTCGTCCGGCGATCCAGCTCGGCATAGCTCAGCCGCTCGCCGCCGAACACCAG
>NZ_JANX01000963.1 GCF_000767795.1 Inquilinus limosus MP06
AGCCGATCCGCTGGGCCAGCTGCAGCAGGGCCTCGACGGGAACCGCCGGGTCGCCGATCGCCCGCATCAGCACGGTTTCGGCCGCGGCCTCGCCATAGCCGAGCGGCAGGGCGCCGCCTTGCAGCGCCCGGTCCAGCGCCTCGACCGCCGCGGCCGTCTCGCCCCGGTTGAACCGCTCGGCGATGCCGGCCAGGATCCGGTCCGGCTCCGGGGCCAACGGCCCGGTCACCGGCTCCGGCGCCGTGGAAACCTCGACGGCCGGGGCGGGCTGCGGCGGTGCCGGGCCGGCAGGGGGCTCGACGGGCGCGGAATCCGGGGACCGCGCATCCGGCCTCGCCGGGCGCCCGGCCTGCCGCAGCGCCGCCTCATAGGCCTGGCGCAGGCGCTGGAACCGCTCCGGCTCGGCATCCGGGTCGAAGGATTTCAGGCGCGCCGCATAGGCCCGGCGGATCAGGCGGGGATCCTGCGTCGGCGCGATGTCGAGCTCGGTCCAGACCATGGCGGCGCTACAGGAACACGCCGCGATCGACGGAATCGAACAGCTCGGTCAGCTGCTGCCGCGCCTGGGCGATCTCCTTCGGATCCTGGCGATCGAGCACGGCGGAGAAGGCGGCGAGCCACATTCCGATGGCCTCGCGCTCGGTCCCCAGCCGCTCCTGGAACAGGCGGTCGCCGCGGGCCAGCACGGCGGTGTTCTCGGCCATGTCGCGCGGGTGGATCTTGATCGCCTGGAAGGCCCGCAGTTTCGCCTCGATCTCCGCCCGCGACAGCCGGCCGGCCTGGCCCTCGATCACCAGCCGCTCCTCCCGGCCGGTGCTGACCACCGTTGCCTGCACCTCCAGCAGCCCGCTGGAATCGTAGCTGAAGCGGATGTCGAGCTGCTCCTGCCCGGCCGGCGCCGGCGGCACCGACACCGTCAGCTCGCCGAGCGCGATGTTGTCGGCGACCAGCCGCGCCTCACCCTGGAACACCCGGACGCGGAGGCGCCGCTGGTTGTCGGCCAGGGTCTGGACGCGCTTCACCCGGCTGACCGGCACGACGGTGTTGCGCTCGATGATCGGCAGGTAGTGCCCCTCGACATGCTGGTCCTGGACGCTCACCGCGATGTCGACGCCCAGGGTGAACGGGGTCACGTCGGTCATGACGACCTCGTCCAGCGCCGCGTCCTTCATCTTCAGCCCGGCCTGCACCGCCGCGCCGCGGGCCACGACCTCGTCCGGATTCAGCCGCTGCAGCGGCAGGCGGCGGAACAGCAGCGAGACCAGGCGCCGGATCATCGGCATGCGGGTGGCGCCGCCGACCAGCACCACCTGGCTCAGCGCCTCGGGCCGCAGACGGGCATCGCGCAGCGCCCGCTCGATCGGTCCGCGCAG
>NZ_JANX01000964.1 GCF_000767795.1 Inquilinus limosus MP06
CAGACCACCCGGTCGCTGTGCTGGCCCTCGGCGAATTCCTCGATCATCTTCTCGTTGAAGGCCGGCAGGTCGTCCGGCGACCGGCTGGTGACCACGCCCTGATCGACCACCACCGCGCGGTCATAGACGGTGGCGCCGGCGTTGCGCAGGTCGATCTGGATTGCCTTGTATCCGGTCATCTCGCAGCCTTCGACCACGCCGGCGCTGATCAGCAGCTGCGGCCCGTGGCAGATCGCGGCCACCGGCTTGCCGGCCTCGAAGAAGCTGCGGACGAAGCCGATCGCCGTCTTGTCGGTGCGCAGCCGATCCGGGCTGTGCACGCCGCCGGGGATCAGCAGGCCGTCATAGCCCTCCGGCGCCGCCTGATCGAGCGGCACGTCGACCGGGAAGCTGTCGCCCTTGTCGAGATGCTTGTGCCCGGTCACCTGGCCCGAGGCCGGGCTGACGATCTCGACCTTGGCGCCGGCCTGCTTCAGGGCCTTGACCGGCTCGGTCATCTCCACCTGCTCGAAGCCGTCGGCGACGAGCACGGCGATCCTGCGTCCGCCCAGACGTTCGGTCATGCCATTCTCCATCGTCAGAAGGACGGCCGCGGAGGGGCGGACCGTCTTCCTGGGCAATGGCCGGCGGCGGCGGGCGGTTCCTACGCCGCCGCGACCTCGATCAGGGTCGGCCTGCTGTCCTCGAAGGCGGCGGCCAGGCGCTGCGGCAGGTGGCGCGGATCGTCGACCGCGGCATAGCCGCAGCCAAAGGTCGCGGCCATGGCGTCGAAGGCCGGCGGGTCGATGTCGACGCCGAGGCGGTCGATCCCGGCCTTGTCCATGCCATAGGCGATCTGCCCCAGGCCGCGATTGTTCCAGACCACGACCGGCAGGCCGAGGCCGAGATCCGCGGCCGTGCCGAGCTCCTGACAGGTGAAGCCCAGGCCGTAATCTCCGGCCAGAGCCACCACCTGCGCCTCCGGCCGCGCCAGCTTGGCCCCGACCGCCGCCGGCAGGCCGTAGCCGAGCGTGCCGAAGCCGACCGGGTGCAGCCAGCCGCGCGGCTGCCGCGCCGGGAACACGACATTGCCGGTATAGGCGATCTGGGTCATGTCGGTGACCACCACCGCATCGTCCGGCAGCGCGTCGCGAAGCGTCGCCAGGAATGCTAGATGGACGGGCTTGTCGCCGAACTCCGCCATGTCCGCCGCCTGCCGCACCGGCGCCAGGTCGCCGGCCCAGACGGCACGGCCGGAGAGGTCGGACAGGGCGTCCGCCAGCCCCTCCAGCGCCTGCGCCGCGTCGCAGAGCAGGGGCACCGCGGGGCGGTAATCGCGCACCAGCACATCGGGGTCGAGGTCGACCCGGATCAGCGATCACTAG
>NZ_JANX01000965.1 GCF_000767795.1 Inquilinus limosus MP06
CGCTGGCGGTCGAGCGCCGCATCGCCGCCCGAGACACCGGCCTGCAGGGCGCCATTACCGTCACCAGCCTGGACTGGTTCGGCGACACCGTCGTGGCCCCGATCACGGCCCGGTTCGGCGCGCTGCACCCGCTGGTGGCGATCGAGCTCTTGAACGAGCCGCGCATGTTCAACCTGTCGCGGCGCGAGGCCGACCTGGCCTTCCGCTTCGCCGCCTTTGCCCAGGAGGACCTGATCGAGCGCAAGGTGGCGGAGGTCGGCTACGGCCTCTACGCCACGCCGGGCTATCTCGAGCGGCACGGCTTACCGGATTTCGCTGCCGGCTGCGCCGGCCATGCCGTGGTCACGATGTACGACTTCGCCAGCCGGTCGACCCAGGCGGTGTGGCTGCACGGCATCACGCCGCAGGCGCGGGTGATCGCGCGCACCAGCGGCCTCGGATCGCAGATGGCGGCGGCCGAGACCGGGCTGGCCATGGCCTCCCTGCCGCGGCTGCTGGGCGATGCGCGCCCGGCGCTGCGGCGGATCGAGACGCCGGTGTCCTGCCCGGTGCAGTCGGTGCGTCTCGGGGTGCATGCCGATCTGCGCGACTCGCCGCGAATCCGCGCCTTCATCGATTTCGCCGTGGCCGAGCTGAAGACACGTGCGCCGGAGCTCAACCCGCCCTGAAAGGATATACGGAATCGTATAGGGTGCATACGGACCTCGCCGATGGGCGTGGCGCCGGTTTCGGGCCAAATCCCGACCATCCGGCGCTGCGGAGCGAGCGCCGGTCCTGTCTGGAAGGGACTTCGCATGTCCGACCCGATCCGCATCCTCGGCCTGTCCGGCAGCCTGCGCCGGGCGTCGCTGAACACCGCGTTGCTGCGCGCCGCGGGCGAGCTGCTGCCCGCCGTCGCGGCGCTGGAGATCCACCCGCTGCACGACCTGCCCTTCTTCAACGAGGATGTCGAGGCCGAGGGCCTGCCCGCGCCGGTCCAGGCGCTGAAGGCGAAGATCGCGGCGGCCGACGCGCTGCTGCTGGCGGTGCCGGAATACAACTACTCGATCGCGCCGGCGCTGAAGAACGCGCTGGACTGGGCGTCGCGGCCCTATGGCGCCTCGGTGCTGGTCGGCAAGCCGGTCGCGATCCTCGGCGCCTCCGCCGGGATGGGCACGGTGCGGGCGCAGCTGCATCTGCGCGACGTGGCGATCACCACCGGCCTGCACGTGCTGAACCAGCCGGAGATCTTCGTCGGCCGCGCCGCCGAGAAGTTCGACGCGGATCTGCGTCTGGCCGACGAGCCGACGCGGGCGATCCTGGCCCGCATGCTGCAGCGCCTGGTGCGCTGGACCCGCGCGATCCAGGCCAGCGCGCCGAT
>NZ_JANX01000966.1 GCF_000767795.1 Inquilinus limosus MP06
GGCGGTGATCCGGTAGCCGCGGCCCGCACGGCGTAGGCCGGCCTCTGCGCAGTGGTCCGGAACTTGCTGGGACGGGCATCGGTTCCGCTGCCCCTGCCCCCGAATGATCCTGCGCATCCTTCTGGTCGATGAGAACGCCGAGCGCCGCCGCCTGGTCGAGGCGGCGCTGACCGCGGCCGGCCATGGCGTGGTCACCACCGCCAGCGGCACCGAGAACCTGCTGGCGCGGGTGCGCGAGATCGAGCCGGACGTGATCATCGTCGACCTCGACGCCCCCAACCGCGACGCGCTGGAGCATATGCGCAGCGTCAACCGCGAGCGGCCGAAGCCGATCGTGATGTTCGTCGACCAGAGCGACGACGCCGCGATCGGCGAGGCGATCCGCGCCGGGGTCAGCGCCTATGTCGTCGACGGCCTGAGCCCGCACCGGGTGAAGCCGGTGCTGGAGGCCGCGATCGCCCGCTTCCAGGCCTTCCACGCGATGCGCGAGGAGCTGGAGAAGACCCGCGCCACCCTGGCCGAGCGCAAGCGGATCGAGCGCGCCAAGGGCATCCTGATGCAGCAGCGTGGCATGGCCGAGGACGAGGCGTACCGCGCCCTGCGCAAGCTGGCGATGGACCGCGGCAAGCCGCTGGCCGAGATCGCCGAGCAGGTGATCAGCATCAGCGAACTGCTGTCCAAAGATTAGGCAGATCCAATTTCGCCGCTTTTTTGCGCATTGCACAATTGCGGAGCAGAATCTTGCCGCAGTGCAGCATGGCCCGAGTGACCATCTCCGATCGCTGAATCGGCCGCTGCCCTCGCCCCTCGATCACGATCACTGGCAGCGCGGCAACTGGCACGTCGTTTGCATATCAATCAGGTGACGACGGGCAATGGCGTCCGTCCGACCATATTCAGGGCGGCCCGATGCCGGGCCCCCGGACCGGGCAAAGGCGTCCGAGGACTGCGGATCTTCCGCAGGCTCTCGGGCGCCTTTTCGTTTTGGAGCGGCTGATGACGGACACCCGCACAGACCTGATCCTTGGCTTCGTGCCGCTGGCCGACTGCGCGCCCCTGATCGTGGCGGAGCGGAAGGGCTTCTTCCGCGAGGAAGGGCTGTCGGTCCGGCTGTCGCGCGAGAGCAGCTGGGCCAGCCTGCGCGACAAGCTGGTCTGCGGCCTCCTGGACGGCGCCCATATGCTGGCGCCGCTGCCGCTGGCGATCTCACTGGGGCTGAGCGGCCCGAAGACGCCGATGCTGGTCGGGCTGTCGCTGAACCTGAACGGCAACGCCGTCACCGTCTCGCACGCCCTGGCGGCGGAGATGGCGGCGGCGGATCCGGAAGGCGCCGCCACCGGCTCGGCCAGCGCGGTC
>NZ_JANX01000967.1 GCF_000767795.1 Inquilinus limosus MP06
ACCACGTCGCGCCGGGCGAGGTGGATGCCGGCGGCGTCGAACTCCTCGAGGATGCGCTGATACAGCATGCGGCGGATCAGGAACTGCTCGCCCGGCCGGGCGGTGAACTTGATCCCGACCACCATGTTGAACTCCTCGATCTGGCGCACGCCCTGCGACTTGGGCGGGTCGATCAGATGAGGTCCGAGATCCGGGTCGGCGGCGATCTCGGCGCCGATCTTCTTCACGATCTTCTTCACCTGGTCGACATCGGTGTCGAAGGGCACCCGGAACTCCAGCTTCATCACCACCCAGTCGCGGCTGAGATTGGTCATCGCCCGGGCCTCGCCGAACGGCACCGTCTGCAGCGCGCCGCGCTGGTGGCGCAGCTTGAGCGAGCGGATCGAGATCGCCTCGACCGTGCCCTTGAGGCTGCCGATCTCGACATACTCGCCGACCCGGAACGCGTCCTCGAGCAGGAAGAACACGCCGGAGACGATGTCCTTCACCAGGGTCTGGGCGCCGAAGCCGATGGCCAGGCCGACCACCCCGGCGCCGGCCAGCAGGGGCCCGATATCGATGCCCAGCGACGACAGCACCACCAGCACCGCCACCGTGGCCAGGGTGACGAAATAGGCGTTGCGGAACAGCGGCAGTAGGGTGCGCAGGCGCGCCTGGCGGGTGGCATCGGTCGCCGACATCGTCGCGGTCGACCGGCTGAGATGATGGTCGATCAGCGCCCGGCCGAGATGCCACAGCAAGTCGACCACGATCAGCGTCAGCACGATGCGCAGGGCGGCGCGCAGGGCCATCGCCCCCGGCTCCTCCGCCGCCATCATCGCGTGCATGGAATCGACGCCCCAGCGCTGCGCCAGATAGGCGAGGGCGCCGAGGATGACCAGCGCCTGGGCCGTCCGCTCCAGCAGCATGGCCAGGGGCCTGTCCTTGCCCTCGACCGAATCCGGCGATGCCACCGACCGCGCCGCCTCGCGGATCTGGCGCAGGCCCCAGGGCAGCAGCGCCAGCACGAAGACGGTGATCGCGGCGCGGGCGGCGCCGAGCGCGACCAGCACCGCGGCCGCCGCCATCGCCGCCGTCACCACCCAGCGCCCGAGGTCGTGCCTGACGCCCTCGCCATCCGCCCAGGCCCGGCGGACCCAGGTGAAGGCGACGACCAGCGCCAGCACCAGGAGGGAGGTCAGCTCGCGGATCAGCAGCGCGGCGTCGTCCGGCGCATCCAGCCGCCGCATCAGCCGGGCCAGGAAGACGCCGCCGATCATCACGGTCGGGATCGCGATCAGCCAGCCCATGATGGCCGGGATCGCCGCCTCCGGCGCCGCGACCAGGCGCAGATCCGGCCGGCCGGGG
>NZ_JANX01000968.1 GCF_000767795.1 Inquilinus limosus MP06
CGGCCCGCGGCGGCAGGCGGCGGCGATACGGTCGACCGCCTCGGCCGGGCCGGACAGCAGCGCCTCGACCGAGCCGTCGCGGCGGTTGCGAACCCAGCCGTCGAGCCCTGCCACCGCGGCCTGGCCGGCCAGCCAGGCGCGGTAGCCGACGCCCTGGACCCGGCCGGTGATGCGCAGCGACAGCGCCTTGTGATCCCCGCTCATGCCTCCTCCTCCGGTTCCTCCGGCAGCGCGCCGCCATAGAGCGCGGCGGCGACCAGGCGGATGGCGAAGCGCGCCTCCGCCTCCAGCCGCTCGGCCTCGAACCAGTGCATGTCGACCGTCAGCGTCGGCGGGTCGGAGACGTGCAGCGCCCGGTTGCGAGCCCGGCGCAGCGTGTCGAAGCGTTCGTCCAGCCCGGCCTCGGCGAACAGCCTGCCGGCGTTGAGATAGGGGTCGACCGCCCGGCCGGAGGCCATCGCTTGCTCGCGCAGATGCGCCTCGATCACCGCGACCGAGAGGATCGTGGTGGCCACCCAGGCGCCGGCGCCGAACACGGTCTCCAGCTCCACCAGCAGCGCCTGGGTGTGGTCGCCGACCACAATGCCGGGATCACGCCGTTCGCCGGCGCCGCGGCCGGCCATGACACCGGCGAACCAGCGGGTGCGATCCTCCGCCTCGTCGCCGGTGCTCCTCATTGGGCGAAGATCTCCTCGCACTTCTTCAGGTCGCCCTCGATCCGGGTCTTCTCCGCGCTCGGCGGCCGGGTCGGGCCGGCCATGTCCTTGATCCGGGTGCAGTAATCGGCCCAGGCGCCCATCGCCCGCTCGTCCACCCGGATCATGAAGGGATCGGTCGGGCCCGGCGGCGGATGCAGATCGTCATCCTTCATCGAGGCGATCGGCGGCGGCGGGCCCGGATTGTCGGGCGGGGTGTAGCCGTCGCCGCAGCCCGCCAGGATCAGCGCCGGCAGGACGATATGCAGGACTCGGTTCATCGCGTTCTCCCGGCCCTCAGGCCGCTGCGAATTCCAGGATCTTCTGGTCAACCGCCAGGCTGTCGCCCGGCTTGGCGTGCAGGGCCTCGACCACGCCGTCACGCTCGGCCCTGAGGATATTCTCCATCTTCATCGCCTCGACCACCGCCAGCTCCTGCCCCGCCCGCACCGGCTCGCCCGCGGCGACCGCGACCGAGACCAGCAGCCCCGGCATCGGCGACAGCAGGAAGCGCGACATGTCGGGCGGCGCCTTGACCGGCATCAGCTCGGCCAGGGCCGCGGCGCGCGGCGTCAGCAGGGCCATGTCGACCTCGCCGCCGGCATGGGTCAGGCGCAAGCCCACCGGACGGCGGTCGATCTGCGCCACC
>NZ_JANX01000969.1 GCF_000767795.1 Inquilinus limosus MP06
CTTCCATCGGCCCTGTCCTTCCCCGCCCGCTCAGCCCGCCGCCGGGCGCTGCGAGACGAGGCCGACCTGCTGCACGCCGACCCGGCGCAGCAGGTCCAGCACATCCATCACCCGGGCGTACTGCACCGCCTGGTCGGCCTTGATCACCACCGGGAAGTCGGGGACGGTCGCCTTGATCTGGGCGATGCGGCTCTCCAGCTCCGGCATCGACACCGGGATGGTGTCGAGGAAGACCTGCCCCTGGTTGTCGATCGAGATCGCCCGCATCTGCGGCTGCGACATGCTGGCGGCGGCGCTGGCCTTCGGCAGGTTCACCTCGATGCCCTGCACCGCCGCCGTCGTCATGATGATGAAGATCAGCAGCAGCACATAGGCGAGGTCGAGCATCGGGGTGACGTTGATGTCGTCATACGGCTTGTTTTCCGACTGGACCTGCATGGCGGATCCTCAGCGCGCATAGAATTCGGCCATCTTCGTCGTGAACTCATCGACGAAGACCTGCATGTCGGCGGTGATGTCGCGGATGCGGCTGGCCAGGTAGTTGTAGCCGAACAGGGCCGGGATCGCGACGGCGAGGCCGGCGACGGTGGCGACCAGCGCGCCGGCGATGCCGGGCGCGATCGAGTTGATGTTGACTTGGCCGCTCTCGGCGATCGCGGCGAAGGTGATCATGACGCCGACCACGGTGCCGAGCAGGCCGAGGAACGGGCCGCCGGAGATGGCGATGGTCAGCACCACCATCAGCCGGTTGGCGCGCTGGATCTCGCGCGTCAGCGTGGCGTCCAGCGTGGCGCGGATCGCCGCGATCGATTCCGGCGACAGCACCAGCCGGCCCGGCTTGCCGCGCGCCGCCTTGGCCCGGTGGCTGATCTCCTCGGCGCCGACATGGTAGAGGCGGTACAGCGAGGCGTTGCGGTAGGTCCTGGCCTCGGTGCCGCCCGCCAGCCGGGCCGGCGCGGTGGCGTCGTCCGGGTCGCCCTGGTCGAGCGCGGCGAGATCGGCCACCAGCCGGCGGAACGGCACCAGGAAGCGCTTGTTGGCGTTGGCGACCCGGTTGACGTAGCCGACCTTCGCCAGCATCACCGCCCAGCTCAGCAGCAGCATCAGGCCCAGGATCCCGATGATCGCCCAGCCATCGACCGTGACCGAGGCGAGGATGGCGTTGAAGTGGCCGAGGTCGAAGCCCGAGCCCTCCTCGTCGGTGCCGAAGGCCAGCAGCCTGCTATCGGCCGCGGCGCTGCGGGCGGCCAGCAGGATCGCCGGGCCCGGCCGTGCCACATTGGCGATCTCCAGCTCGTCCAGCTCGCCGACGTAATGGGTGAAGGCGGGGGCGGGCGGGG
>NZ_JANX01000970.1 GCF_000767795.1 Inquilinus limosus MP06
ACGACGCCCGGCGCATCGGCGCCGAGGATGCCGGCGACCGCGAGCGCGACGCCCGCGCGGCGGAGACGAAAGCGCTGGGCCGCAGCCTGGCCGTCGCGGCGGTGCTGACCCTGCCGGTCTTCGTGCTGGAGATGGGCACGCATCTGGTGCCCGCCATCCACGATCTGGTGATGACGACGATCGGGATTCAACAGAGCTGGATCCTTCAATTCGTCCTGGCCAGCGCGGTGATGTTCGGCCCCGGGCTGCGCTTCTTCCGCAAGGGCGTGCCGGCGCTGCTGCGCGCCGCGCCGGACATGAACTCGCTGGTCGCGCTGGGGACGGCCGCCGCCTGGGGCTATTCGGTGGTCGCCACCTTCCTGCCCGGCGTGCTGCCGGCCGGCACGGCCAATGTCTATTACGAGGCCGCGGCGGTGATCACCACGCTGATCCTGCTGGGCCGGTATCTCGAGGCGCGCGCGAAGGGCCGGACGTCGGAGGCGATCCGCCGCCTGGTCGGGCTGCAGCCGAAGACGGCGCGGGTGGTCCGCGACGGCAAGACGCTGGACCTGGCGCTGGAGGAAGTGCGGGCCGGCGACACCGTGCTGGTGCGGCCCGGCGAGCGGGTGCCGGTCGATGGCGAGGTGGTCGAGGGCCAGTCCTTCGTCGACGAGGCGATGATCACCGGCGAGCCGGTGCCGGTGGCCAAGGGCGTCGGCGCCGAGGTGGTCGGCGGCACCATCAACAAGACCGGCAGCTTCTCCTTCCGCGCCACCCGCGTGGGCGGGGAGACGGTGCTGGCCCAGATCATCCGCATGGTCGAGCAGGCGCAGGGCGCCAAGCTGCCGATCCAGGCGCTGGTCGACCGCGTCACCGCCTGGTTCGTGCCGGCGGTGATGGCGGTGTCGGCCGCGACCTTCCTGGTCTGGCTGGCCTTCGGGCCCGACCCGGCCCTGGCCTTCGCCCTGGTCAACGCCGTGGCGGTGCTGATCATCGCCTGCCCCTGCGCCATGGGGCTGGCGACGCCGACCTCGATCATGGTCGGCACCGGCCGCGCCGCCGAGCTGGGCGTGCTGTTCCGCAAGGGCGACGCGCTGCAGACCCTGCGCGACGCGACGGTCATCGCGGTCGACAAGACCGGCACGTTGACCCAAGGCCGGCCAGAGCTGACCGATTTCGACACGCTGGAGGGCTTCGACCGCGACGACGTGCTGCGGCTGGTGGCGGCGGTCGAGGCGCGGTCGGAGCACCCGATCGCCGAGGCGATCGTCGCCGCCGCCAGCGCCCGGGGCCAGGCCCTGCCGGCGGCCGAGTCCTTCGAGGCGGTGCCCGGCCATGGCGTGGCGGCGACGGTCGAAG
>NZ_JANX01000971.1 GCF_000767795.1 Inquilinus limosus MP06
CCGCCCTCGCCGGCGGCACGCTGGCGGTCAGCGTCGAGCCGGCCGGCGGCTCGCCCACCGGCGCCCCGACCGGGCCGGTGGTCTATTCCGGCATGCTGATCGATGATCCGTCCTGATCGGCCGTCCTGACCGATTCCCTCCGGCGCCCTCCGGTTCTAGAATCGGCGGCATGAGCATCGAGTCCCTGCGCACCATCCGCCGCCTGCCGCCGACCCTGGTGAACCAGATCGCCGCCGGCGAGGTGATCGAACGCCCGGCCGCGGCGGTGAAGGAGCTGGTGGAGAACGCGATCGACGCCGGCGCCCGCCGCATCGACGTGTCGCTGCGCGACGGCGGCCGCAGCCTGATCTCCGTGGTCGATGACGGCGCCGGCATGGACCCGGAGGAGCTGTTGCTGGCGATCGAGCGCCACGCCACCTCCAAGCTGCCGGACGACGACCTGGTGCGGATCTCGACCCTCGGCTTCCGCGGCGAGGCGCTGCCCTCGATCGGCGCCGTGTCGCGCCTGTCGATCGCCAGCCGGCCGCGGCAGGCGGCGGAGGGCTGGAGCCTGTCGGTCGAGGGCGGGGCGGTGGCCGCGCCGGTGCCGGCGCCGCTGAACCACGGCACAAGGGTCGAGGTGCGCGACCTGTTCTACGCCACGCCCGCCCGGTTGAAATTCCTGAAGGGCGAGCGGGCCGAGACCCAGGCGGCGGTCGACGTGGTCGAGCGCCTTGCCATGGCCCATCCGACCCTCAGCTTCACCGTGGCCGACGCCGCCCGCACGCTGCTGCGGCTGGAGGCGGCGCAGGGCGAGCTGTTCGACGCCCGCCTGGCCCGCGTCGGCGCCGTGCTGGGCGGCGATTTCGCCGAGAACGCGCTGCCGATCGAGACGGTGCGCGAGGCGGTTCGGCTGACCGGCCATGCCGCGCTGCCGACCCTCAACCGCGCCACCGCCCAGGCGCAGTACCTGTTCGTCAACGGCCGGCCGGTGCGCGACCGCCTGTTGCTCGGCGCCATCCGCGGCGCCTATGCCGACGTGCTGCCGCGCGACCGCCACCCGGTGCTGGCCCTCTAGTCTCGAGCTGCCGCCGGAGGAGGTCGACGTCAACGTCCACCCGACCAAGGCCGAGGTGCGGTTCCGGCGACCCGGCGCTGGTGCGCGGCCTGATCGTCAGCGCCCTCGCGCCACGCCATCGCCGCCGCCGGCCACCGCGCCTCGACAGCGTCGGCGCCGACACGCTGGCGGCGTTCGTCACCCAGGGCGGGAGCGCGCCTGACGGGTCGGCGCCGATGCAGGCCCCGCTGTCCCGGTTCAGCGGCCAGACCTCCTGGTTCCAGACCCGAGGCC
>NZ_JANX01000972.1 GCF_000767795.1 Inquilinus limosus MP06
GCATCGTCAGCCGCGTCGTCCCGGCCGCCGACCTGCTGCGCGAGGCGCAGGCCGTCGCCGGCCGGATCGCCGCCAACGCGCCGCTGGCCGTGCGCGCAGTGAAGCATCTCGTCGGCTATGGTGAAGGCCTGCCGGTCGGCACGGCCGTGGCCGCGGAACGCCTCGTCTGGGGCGTGCTGCGCGACACCGAGGATCGCATCGAGGGGCGCCTGGCCTTCCAGGAAAAGCGCCGGCCGGTGTTCAAGGGCCGCTGACCACAAGATCAAGCCCCGGCGGCGGACAACGACCGTCCGGGGCGGAAATGGGGAGGGAACCGATGTCCGTTTCGAAGCAGTTGCAGGCCGCGCTCTGCGGCGCCCTGGCCATGCTGGCCGTCGGGGCCGCGGCCGTGCCGGCCCAGGCCCAGGACCAGGCGCTGATCGATGCCGCCAGGAAGGAAGGCGAGCTGACCTGGTACACCGGCTTCGTCGTCAACCTGCTGGTCCGGCCGCTGGCCGAGGCGTTCGAGGCCAAGTACGGCATCAAGGTCAACTACGTCAGCTCCAGCGATTCCGAGATGCTGCTGCGCCTGACCAACGAGGCCAGGGCCGGAACGCCGGTCGGCGACGTGTTCGACACGCCGGGCACGCTGGTGCCGCCGCTTAAGGAAGCCGGCCTGATCGCGCATTACCCGGTGGCCTCGGCCAAGGACTACCCGGCGGAGCTGCGGGACAAGGACGGCGACTGGACCTCGATCTTCGTCCTGTACCTGACCACCGGCTACAACACCGACCTGGTCAGCGACGACGAGGCGCCGAAGACCTTCCAGGACCTGCTCGACCCGAAATGGAAGGGCAAGATGGTGTGGACCGACACCCGCACCATCTCCGGCCCCGCCGGCTTCATCGCCAACATCCTGGCGACGATGGGCGAGAAGGACGGCATGGACTATCTCCAGCGCCTGGCGCAGCAGGACATCGTCGGCATCCCGTCGAACCAGCGCGTGGTGCTGGACCAGGTCATCGCCGGGCAGTACCCGATCGGGCTGATGATCTACAACCACCACACGGTCATCAGCCAAGCCCAGGGCGCCCCGATCAAATGGGTGAAGATGGAGCCGCTTGTCGCCAATGTCGGCGTCATCGCCCTGGCCAAGAACGCCCCGCATCCGAATGCCGGCAAGCTGTTCCTCGAATTCGTGCTGGGCGAGGAGGGGCAGACGGTGCTGGCCAATGCGGGATACCCGCCGGCGCATCCGGCGGTGCGGGCCAAGACCCCGTCGATCACTCCGACCGGCGGCGACTTCAAGACCACGCTGCTGACGCCGGTGATGACCGGAGCGCCGCTGGCGGGCTG
>NZ_JANX01000973.1 GCF_000767795.1 Inquilinus limosus MP06
CGGCTCCGGCTTCATCATCGACCCGGCCGGCTACATCGTCACCAACAACCATGTGGTGAAGGACGCCGACGAGATCACCGTCACCCTGAACGACGGCACCGTGCTGCCGGCCAAGGTGATCGGCACCGACCCGAAGACCGACCTCGCCTTGATCAAGGTCAAGGCCGGCAAGCCGCTGACCGCGGTGGAGTGGGGCGACAGCGACGCCGCCCAGGTCGGCGACTGGGTGATGGCGGTCGGCAACCCCTACGGCCTCGGCGGCACCGTCACCGCCGGCATCGTCTCGGCCCGCGCCCGCGACATCAACGCCAATCCGCTGGAGGACTTCCTGCAGATCGACGCGGCGATCAACCCCGGCAATTCCGGCGGCCCCAGCTTCGACGCCGGCGGCAAGGTGATCGGCATCAACAGCGAGATCTACTCGCCCTCGGGCGGCTCGGTCGGCATCGGCTTCGCCATCCCGTCCAACCTGGCGAAGTCGGTGATCGCGCAGTTGCGCGAGCATGGCAGCGTCCGGCGCGGCTGGCTGGGCGTGCAGATCCAGGCGGTGACGCCGGAGATGGCCGAGGCGCTCGGCCTCGGCACCGCCAAGGGCGCCCTCGTCGCCGAGGTGCAGAAGGGCAGCCCGGCGCTGAAGGCCGGCCTGCGCCAGGGCGACGTCATCCTGTCCTTCGCCGGCAAGCCGGTGGCGCAGTCGAAGGACCTGCCGCGGCTGGTGGCGGAGGCCCCGTCCGGCACCACTGTCCCGGTCCAGGTGCTGCGCGACGGGAAGCCGAAGGACCTCTCGGTCGGCATCGCGGTGCAGCCGAAGGCGGTGGAGAGCTGACGGCCGCGGCGGGCCGGCTTCCGGCCCGGCCTCGGGCCGCGATCGGCCGGCCCGCGGTGGAAACGAAGTGTTTGGTTGCGCCGGCCCGGCGTTTTGTTCATGATACGTTCTATGAATGAGGCGCAATCCGCTTCCGGCGAGATCCGGCCGGCCGACCCCGACCTGCATTGGACGGGATGGGCGCTGGACACGCTGCGCGAGCTGGTCTCGATCGACATGCGCACCAAGCGCATGACCGCGACCCAGCAGCTGCAGCAGGTGCCGGCGGAGCCGGACGCGCCCGACGCGCCCGATTTCGACCTGAAGCAGGCGCGGCTCTCCCGCTCCGTGCGGCTGTCGCTCGCCATGGCCGAGCGGATTCGGCGCGACTATCTGCTGCGCAAGGACGAGCGCGTGGCATCGGGCGAGCAGGCGCGCCGCCGCAGGCTGCGCGAGCAGGTGGCCGAGGCCGCCGTCCAGGCGGTGGCGGCGCCCGACAAGGACTGGGACGCCGATT
>NZ_JANX01000974.1 GCF_000767795.1 Inquilinus limosus MP06
AGCCAGGCCTCCGGCCCGCGCGGCACCCGGCGGCCGGGGCCGCTGCGCAATGCCGCCTTCAGCGCCGTGGTCAGGGCGCGGCGGACGGCGCCGTCGATCGCGGACTGCACCCCGGCCGGCAGGTTGCGCTTCAGCGCCTCGACCGGCGTTCCCGCCAGGGCCGACAGCCGCGCCACCAGCGAATCGGTGTCGAGCACCGCCTTGGCCTCGGCCAGCTCGGCCAGGGCATCGGGCGGCAGGGGCAGCGGGGCGGGAAGGGCGGCGGCGGCGTCGGTCATAGGCAACAGATTGGGGGCCGCGGCGCGCCGACAAGGGCCGTTGCGCCCCGGCCCCGCCGCCACCACGATCGACGCATGAAGCGAATCGAGCCCGGCGATCCGATCGTCATCCTGACCGGGGCCGGCATCTCGAAGGAGAGCGGCCTCGACACCTTCCGCGACGCCGGCGGAGTGTGGACCCGCGTGCGGCTGGAGGACGTGGCCACGCCCGAGGCCTTCGAGCGCGACCCGGACCGGATGCACGGCTTCTACAACGCCCGCCGCCGCACTTTGGCCGACCCGGCGGTGCAGCCGAACGCGGCCCATGCGGCGCTGGCGCGGCTGGAGCGGGAGTGGCCGGGCCCGGTGCTGCTGGTGACCCAGAATGTCGACGACCTGCATGAGCGCGGCGGCAGCCGCCGGCCGATCCACATGCACGGGCAGCTGAACCGGGTGCGTTGCCTGGCCTGCGGCGCCGGCCGCGGCTGGGCCGGCGACCTGTCGGTCGACACCCCCTGCCCCGGCTGCGGCCAGACGGGCGGGATGCGGCCCGACGTGGTCTGGTTCGGCGAGATGCCGCTGGCGATGGACGAGATCGAGACGGCGCTGGCCGGCTGCCGGCTGTTCGTGTCGATCGGCACCTCCGGAACCGTCTATCCGGCCGCCGCCTTCGTCCACCAGGCGCTGGACGCCGGCGCCCTGACGATGGAGCTGAACCTGGAGCCGGGCGAGGGCTCCGGCCTGTTCCATATCCGCCGCCATGGCCCCGCGACCCGGCTGGTGCCGGAGCTGGTCGCCGCGCTGCTGGCGGGTGAATTCCCCAAGCGCTGACGGTTTCGGCGGCGAACCGAAAGCCGCCCCGCGGCCGGCGCATCGGTGACCGGACATCGCCGGCGCTTGGCCGCGGCCCGCGAACGGCCTAGACCGGACGCATGGCGACGGTGGCGGCAACGGATGATCTGGCGGCGGTGGTGGCGGCGGCGCGGGCCTGCCGGATCTGCGCCGGCCGGTGGCCGCATCTGTCTCCGATAGCTGACGATCGCAGGAACGATGCGCATGTTTCT
>NZ_JANX01000975.1 GCF_000767795.1 Inquilinus limosus MP06
TATCTCTCGGTCTACCGGCAACTGGCTGCGACCGCGCCAGCCCTGCGGGCCGCGCGATGATCCCGTCTGCCGAGCTCCTGACGGAGGAGCCGGCGCTGGCCGCGCTCGAGCCGGAGCTGCTGACGATGATGAATTTCAACGCCGGCCCGGCGGACGGCAAGCTGAGCCGACAGACCCGCAACGCCATCGCCTCGTTCCAGCGGCAGCAGAAGCTGCGGGTCACCAGCCGGCCCTCGCCGGCGCTGCTGGACGCGCTGCGCAAGGCGGCCGGGGCCGACACGCCGGACTGGACCCCGGGGCATTTCTGACCACAATCGCGGCCGGGGGCGCGACCGTGCGCCCCGGGTCTTTTCATGAGGGCGGCCGGGCGATCCGGCCCGCCGCGCAACGCGGGGAAGGGATGGCGATGGGTCAGGACGCGGTCTGCATCTGGGCGGCCGGGACGACGCTGGGCGAAGGGGCGCTGTGGCTGGCCGAGGAGCAGGCGCTCTACTGGGTCGACATCCTGCGGCCGCGCATCCTGCGCTACGACCCCGCGACCGGGGCGCAGGCGGAATGGCCGATGCCGGAGCCGATCGGCTTCATCGCGCCGCGCCGGCGCGGCGGGCTGGTGGCCGGGCTGCGCAGCGGCTTCCACCTGATCGACCTGCCGGAGGGCCGGGTCACGCCGATCGGCAACCCGGAGCCGGACCGGCCGGGCAACCGCTTCAACGACGGCAAGGTCGACCCGATGGGCCGGCTGTGGGCCGGCACGGTGGAGTTCGGCTGCGCCGAGCCGACCGGCGCCTTCTACCGTCTCGACCCCGACCATCGCTGGCACCGCGTCGATGACGGCTACATCGTCACCAACGGCCCCGCCTTCTCGCCTGACGGCCGCATCCTGTACGAGGCGGATTCGGAGCGGCGGGTGGTCTACGCCTACGACCTCGACCTGGCCGGCGGTGCGATCTCCAACCGCCGCGCCTTCGTGATCTTCGCCGAGGATGACGGCGTGCCGGACGGCATGACGGTCGACCGCGACGGCCATCTGTGGGTGGCGCATTGGGGCGGGTCGCGGGTCAGCCGCTTCCGCCCCGACGGCACGCTGGACCGCGCGATCGCCATCCCGGCCCCGCATGTCACCAGCTGCGCCTTCGGCGGCCCCGGCCTGACCACGCTCTATGTCACCACCGCGCGCAGCGGCATGTCGGAGGGGGCGCTGCAGCAGCACCCGCTGGCCGGCGGCCTGTTCGCGGTCAAGGACGCCGGCCGCGGCCTGCCCGGCAGCCACTTCGCAGGATAGCGGCAAGCCCGGCCGATCGTGTTCAGGGGCCTGGCGGCGG
>NZ_JANX01000976.1 GCF_000767795.1 Inquilinus limosus MP06
GCGAAGGCCGCGAACTCCTCGCGCCGGCCGCGGCGCACGGTGTCGGCCAGCTCGCCCTCGAAGTCGCAGAAGAAGGGGAAGGGCTGGCGGCTGCCCCATTCCTCGCCCATGAACAGCAGCGGGATCTGCGGTGCCAGCAGCAGCACCGCGGTCATCGCCTCCAGCGCCGCCGGCTCGGCCAGCGCGGCCAGCCGGTCGCCGAGGGCGCGGTTGCCGATCTGGTCGTGGTTCTGCAGGAAGCCGACGAAGGCGGTGGGCGGCAGATGGGCGCTGGGCTCGCCGCGCGCGGCGCCGCGATGCTCCGACCAGTCGCCCTGGTAGATGAAGCCCTCCGCCAGGGCCCGGCCCAGCCGCGGCACCGGAATGTCAGCATAGTCGGCGTAGTAGCCGTCGGCCTCGCCAGTCAGGACGACATGGGCGGCGTGGTGCAGGTCGTCGTTCCACTGCGCGTCGTAGCGACCCTGCGGGCCGGGCGTGCCGGCCAGGCGCCGGGCCTCGTTCAGGTCGTTCTCCAGCACCAGATGGATGTGCCGGTCCAGGAAGGCGGCACGGGCGGCGTCGGCGATCTCGGTCAGGATGTCCGGCCGGCTGTGGTCGCGGATCGCGTGCACCGCGTCCAGGCGCAGCCCGTCCAGGCGGAACTCCTCCAGCCAGTACAGGGCGTTGTGGCGGAAGAAGTCGCGCACCTGCGGCCGGCGGAAGTCGATCGCCGGGCCCCAGGGCGTCAGCCGGTCCTCGTCGAAGAAGGATCGGGCATAGAGCGACAGGAAGTTCCCGGCCGGGCCGAAATGGTTGTAGACGACGTCCAGCAGCACCATCAGCCCGCGCCGGTGGGCCGCGTCGACCAGGCGCTTGAGGTCGTCCGGCGTGCCGTAGATCGAGGCCGGGGCGAAGGGCAGCACCCCGTCATAACCCCAGCCGCGCGCGCCGGCGAAATCGGCCACCGGCATCAGCTCGATCGCGGTGACGCCCAGCCCGGCGAGATGGTCCAGCCGCGCCTCCACCGCGGCGAAGCCGCCGGGCCGGCCGATGGCGCCGCAATGCAGCTCGTACACCACCGCCTCGTGCCAGGGCCGGCCGCGCCAGTCCGCCGCGTGCCAGTCATAGGCCAGCGGATCGCAGACCAGGGACGGGCCGAAGGGGCCGCCTTCCTGGGCGCGCGACGCCGGGTCCGGCACCTCGGTGCCGTCGGCCAGGCGGTAGCGGTAGGGCGTGCCCGCCGGCAGGCCCGGCACGGTCAGCCCGAACCAGCCATCGTCCAGCCGCTCGAGCGGCCGGGCCTGGCGATCCGGCCCGAGCAGCAGGGTCACGGCCGCG
>NZ_JANX01000977.1 GCF_000767795.1 Inquilinus limosus MP06
CCTGGCCGCCCTCCTGACCGTCGCGGTGCTGGTCGTCGCGGTGATCGGCTATCAGAAGCTGGCGCTCTACATCACCTATCTGCTCGCCGCCGCGATCGGCATCGGCGCTGCCGCGCTGATCCTGCGCAGCATGGTGCAGGAGGCGATCGGCCGGTTCCTGACCCAGCCGGTCGGGCGGATGGCCCGGATGCGCCATTCGCTGTTCCCCAACGATCGCGGCCTGTGGGTGTTCGAGACCGGCAGCAGCCTGTGCACCGACATCGTCCTGGGCCTGGTCGCGCTGCTGGCGCTGGCGCCGGTGCTGGGGCTCAGCGGCACCGACCTGTCGGCGATCGGCACGGCGGTGCTGGACGGCGCGACGGTCGGCGGTGTCCGCATCGCGCCGCTGAACATCCTGGGCGCCATCGTAGCCTTCACCATCGGCATCGTCGCCACCCGCTTCCTGCAGCGCCGGCTGGACACGCATTTCATCGAGAAGCTGCAGATCGACCGCGGCCTGAAGAACTCGATCCGCACCGGCATCGGCTATCTCGGCGGGTTGATCGTCGCCATCTTTGCTGTCGGCCTCCTGGGGCTCGACCTGTCGAACCTGGCCCTGATCGCCTCCGCCCTGTCGGTCGGCATCGGCTTCGGCCTGCAGAACATCGTCCAGAACTTCGTCGCCGGCCTGATCCTGCTGGTCGAGCGGCCGGTGAAGGTGGGCGATTGGGTGGTGGTCGGCGGGGCCGAGGGCACGGTGCGGCGCATCAGCGTCCGCGCCACCGAGATCCAGACCTTCCAGCGCGCCTCGGTGATCGTGCCGAACGGCAACCTGATCTCGTCCCAGGTCGTCAACTGGACCCACAAGGACAAGAACGGCCGGGTCGACATCCCGGTGTCGATCGCCGCCTCGGCCGATGTCGAGAAGGCGCGCGAGATCCTGCTGGCGATCGCGAAGGAGGACAAGCGCATCAGCGCCTTCCCGGCGCCGGTGGTGGCGTTTAAGAACTTCGCCTCCGGCACCCTGGACCTCGAGCTGCGCTGCCATATCTCGGATGTCGACAACTTCGCCGGCGTCGGCACCGATCTGCGCTTCGCCATCTGGAAGGCGTTCCGCGAGGCCGGGCTGGCCTTCCAGCCGGCGACCGACATCTCGCTGCCCCAGGCGGTGCAGGTGCTGGCGACCGCGGTGCGCGAGCGCGACGGCGCCCGCAGCGGGGCGGCGAATGGCGACGGCCCGGGAGAGGGCGACGGCGCGAAAGCGGCGCAGGAGCCGTCGCATGCTGCATGACCTCGGCCGCGTCGTCGGCGCCATCGCCCGCGACCGGCTGGATGAGGC
>NZ_JANX01000978.1 GCF_000767795.1 Inquilinus limosus MP06
CCGGACGAGCCGTCGGATCAGGCCAGGAACGGCGCGGGCAGGCCCAGGGCCTCGGCCAGCCCGTCGCGGAAGGCCGCGATCGGTTGGGCCAGTCGGCCGGCGGGCGGGCGGTGCAGCATCCAGGCCCGCACCTGCGGCTGGAAATCGACGGCCTCGACCACCTCGACCGCGTCCCGCCAGCGACTGTCGGCGAAGGCCGAGGGGGTGAGGATGCCGATGCCGAGGCCGCGGGCGACCAGCGACATCCGCAGATCGGCGCTGAGCGCCTCGATCGCCACCTGGAAGGGCAGCCGCTCGGCCTCGAAGCGCTGGCGCAGATAGACGCGGAAGCCGCAGCCGCCCTCGTTCATAATCCAGGGGAAGCGCGACAGCTCGGCCAGGCTGGCCGGCTTCGGCACGCCGAGCGACGGCGCCGCCACCAGCAGCACCCGCTGGACGCCAAGGTCCTCGCCCACCAGCTCCTCCGGCGGGCTGACGCCATCCGGCAGGCACACCGCGGCCGCGTCCAGCTCGCTGCGCGCCACCTGGTCGACCAGCCGCACCGACCAGCCCGAGGTCACGCGCAGCGCCAGCTGCGGGAATCCGGCGCGCAGCCGGTCGAGCGGCACCGACAGCGCCGCCTCGGACAGATAGGGCATGATCCCAAGCCGGAACTCGCCGCGCACCTCGCCGCCCGGCGCGACGGCGGCGCGCAGATCCTCCAGCGAGCGCAGCACGCGGCGGCCCTGTTCATAGGCTTGGCGCCCCGCGGCGGTGGGCTTCAGCGGCTTCGACTGACGGTCCAGCAGGGCCGTGCCCAGCCGCTCCTCCAGATTCTGTACCCGCCGGGTCACGCCCGGCTGAGTCAGGTTCAGTCGGGCCGAGGCCGCGACGATCGATCCCGTCTCCACCACGGCGACGAAGGCCTCCAGATCCGGGATGTTCATGCCAGTCGCGCATAATCTTTATAGGGACAATTGAATTGTATCATCTTGCGAAGAGTGAATAAAGCTGTTGGACGATATACCCATTCAGCAATCGAGCGGATCATGTCGGTCACCAGCGAGTCCCTGGCCCTGGCGCAGCCCGAAGCCGCCCTCACCCGCCCGCTGATCCTGCTGTTCGGAACATCGGTCGGCGTCATCGTCACCAACCTGTTCGCACCGCAGACCCTGGTCGGGCTGATCGGCCCGTCGCTCGGCCTGTCCGCCGCCGCAGCCGGGCTGGTGGCGATGGCGACGCTGCTGGGCTATGCCGCCGGGCTGTTCCTGCTGGTGCCGCTGGCCGACCTGGCCGAGAACCGCCGGCTGATCCTGCGGATGCTGGCTGCCGCCT
>NZ_JANX01000979.1 GCF_000767795.1 Inquilinus limosus MP06
CTGCCCTCGCCACGGGTGAAGCGCTCCAGCACCAGCGCCTTCTCGGCCTCCGGGATGCCGGGGCCGCGGTCGGAGACATGGAGCACGGCGCGGCCGCGATCCAGCACGGCCTCGATCTCGACCTCGCCGCCCGGCGCATGGGTCAGGGCGTTGTGCACCAGGTTCCACAGCATCTCGCGCAGGGCCACGCGGTCACCGCTGATCTCGGCGCGCGCCGCTTCCGGCGCCAGGGCGACCACCAGGCGCCCGGCCTCTTCGGAGTCCAGGCGCTGGCGCACATCCTCGACGATGGCGTCCAGCGGCACGGCGGTGGCCTCGCGCGCCTCCAGCCGGTGCCGCACGGTCGCGTCCATCAGCAGCTGGTTGACCAGGTGGCTGGCCTGCACCGCGTTCTGGTGGATGCGGACGACGCGGTCGCGCAGCCGGTCGGGGTCCTCCTCGTCGACCGCCACCTCGGCCTGGGCGCGCAGCGAGGCCAGCGGCGTGCGCACCTGGTGGGCGGCGTCGGCGACCAGGCCGCTGACCCGCTCCATCACGCTGCGCAGCCGGGCGATGAAATCGTTCAGCGCGCCGGCCAGCTGCTGCACCTCGACCGGCACCGGCACCTGCATCGGCGACAGGTCTTCCGGCGCGCGGCGGCGCAGCTCGCGCTCCATCACCACCAGGGGGGCTACGGCATAGCGGATGCCGAACCAGACCAGGGCGATGGCGACCAGGCCGAGGGCGGCGAGGGGCAGGGTGGCCTGGCCCAGGATCTCCGAGGCCAGGGCGGCGCGGGCGCCGCGGGTCTCGGCGACGCGGATGGTGGCCCAGCCGGCCTTGCCCTCGACGAAGACCAGCCGGCCGACCGTGGCGATCCGCACCGCCTCGCCGTGATAGGTGCCGTCGGTGAAGCCCGGCGTCGCGGAGGCGGCCGGCGGCAGCCCGGCGCCGAGATCGCGATAGCCGGTGACGAAGGCGCCGTCCGGTGCCGCCACTTCGTAGAACACCCGGTCGTCGTCGGAGAAGTCGAGCATGGCCAGCGAGGCGGTGGGCAGCTCGACCGTCACCGCGCCGTCCTCGATCTGCACCGCGCCGGCGATGGTGAAGGCCGAGGCGGCGAGCAGCCGGTCGAAGGCGCTGTCCGAGGCGCCGCGGGCATAGTCGCGGATCAGGGCGACGAGGCCGATGCCGGCCAGCAGCAGCGCCAGCACGGTCAGTGCCAGCATGCGCCGCCGGATCGAGGCGCGGCCGGATGTCGTCACGGCAGGCCTGCTCGTTCCGCGGGGGCGGCGATACTGTCGGTGGGCATGCGAACAGATTGCCTCTCCCGC
>NZ_JANX01000980.1 GCF_000767795.1 Inquilinus limosus MP06
GCGCCCCGGGCTCGGGTCGCCGCCGTCTGGCGCCGCGCCGACCGGTCCCCGGCCCTGCTGCAGGCCCTGGCCCTGCTGCGGGAGGAGATGGCGGGACGCTAGGTCGCTCGGGCTCGTCGGCCGGAGCGACCCCCTCACCGAACCGCTGCGCGGTTTCGACCTCTCCCCGGGGGAGAGGTAACAATCCCTCTCCTCGGGGAGAGGGAGGGGCCCGTCGCGTTGGCGACGGGAGGGTGAGGGGGAGAGCCGGCCTCACATATCACGACCATCCCCCCTCCGCGGCATGCCGGCCCCTGGACGGTGGGCGGGGGCTCGGCTAGACCCAGCCCGTGACCGCGCAGGGAGGAAGGATGTTCCGTTTCGCAGGTGCCGCGGCGGCGGTGCTGCTCCTGCTGGCCGGGCCGGCCGGGGCGGAGCCGGTGGTGCCGGCCAGCAAGGCCGAGATCGACCTCAGCTTCGCGCCGCTGGTGCGCAGCGCGGCGCCGGCCGTGGTCAACATCTATGCCCGCCACATGGTGGTCGAGCGGGCCAACCCGCTGTTCGACGACCCCTTCTTCCAGCGCTTCTTCGGCGACGACATGCCCGGCGGCCGGCCGCGCCAGCGGGTCGAGAACTCGCTCGGCTCCGGCGTCCTGGTCGGGTCCGGCGGGCTGGTGGTCACCAACCACCATGTGATCAAGGACGCGGACCAGATCACCGTGGTGCTGTCGGACCGCACCGAATACGAGGCCGAGGTGGTGCTGTCGGACGAGCGCACCGACCTCGCCTTCCTCAAGCTCAAGGACCTGGCCGGCCGCTCGCTGCCCGCGCTGCCGCTCGGCGACAGCGACGCGCTCGAGGTCGGCGACCTGGTGCTGGCGATCGGCAACCCCTTCGGCGTCGGCCAGACCGTCACCATGGGCATCGTCTCCGCCATCGCCCGCACCGCCGTCGGCATCTCCGACTACGACTTCTTCATCCAGACCGACGCGGCGGTGAATCCCGGCAATTCCGGCGGCGCGCTGATCGACATGAAGGGCCGGCTGGTCGGCATCAACACGGCGATCTACAGCCGCACCGGCGGGTCGCTCGGCATCGGCTTCGCCATCCCGGCCAACATGCTGCGCAGCATGATGCGGGCGGCGGAGACCGGGCAGCCGGTGGTGCGGCCCTGGCTCGGCGCCGACGGCCAGGCGGTCGACCGCAGCTTGGCCGAGGCCTACGGGCTGGACCGGCCGGCCGGCATCCTGGTCAACGGCATCACCGCCGGCGGCCCGGCGGCGCGGGCCGGCCTCAAGGTCGGCGACGTGGTCACCGCGGTCGACGGCCAT
>NZ_JANX01000981.1 GCF_000767795.1 Inquilinus limosus MP06
ACGCCAGGCTGACCCCGGTCTCGACCCTGCCGCATCCGGCGGCCGGCGCCTCCGGATGCGGCAGGGTCGAGACCGGGGTCAGCCTGGCGTGGTCCAGCTGGTCGGCGGCCACCGGCAGGGCGGCATGCGCCACCGGCTGGCGGCCGGTCATGACCTGCGCCGGCACCACCGTGGCGAAGCGGCGGTTGGCGCCGTTCTCGATGATCGTGGTCGGGCCGTTGTGGATGTTGGTGATCCGGTTGATCTCGATGTTCCGGATGTTGGTGACGTTGACGTTCCGGACATAGGTGTCGCTGACCCGGTAGGGCGGGCGGTAGATCTCGCCCGGGCCCAGCGGGTACCAGCCGATCGGATGGCTGTCGACCGCCGCGGTGATGGCGGCGCCGACCGCGGCCCCGGCGAAGAAGCTGACCAGGGCCGGGGCGTAGACCGGATGCACCTCGACCGGGCCGGGCACCCAGCCCCAGCGGTCGTCGACATAGGCCCAGCGGCCGTAATGGAACGGCGCGAAGCCCCAGGGCTGGTCGTCGATCCAGGTCCAGCCCCAGCGGTCGTCATTCGCCCAGTGCCCGTAGCGATAGGGCACCCAGCCGGACGGCACGTCGGTCGGGTACCAGACCGTGCCGTAGGTCGGCGTCTGGTGCCAGGTGCCGGCGGCGTCCAGGTCCTGGTAGCCGGTCATGGCGCGCGAGACGTAGCGCGGCGCGGCGGAGGCGGCGCGAATCCGGCCGTCGGCCCAGTCGTCCAGCGGATCGCGGTCGGCCGACTGCGCCAGGGTATAGCCGAAGGGATTGGCACCGGTGACGATTCCGGTCTCGCCGCCCTGGATGTCGACCGGGCCGTCCGGCCCGCCGGCGATCTGCGCCTCGCCGGAGAACACCACCACCTGGGTCGGGTCCTGGGTGGTGCCGGCGTCGATGCGGTACTCGCCCGGCCGCTCCAGCGTGACCGTGCCGCGCGGCGTGTCGACCGAATAGGTCTCGCCGGCCTGCAGGTCGGCGATGTCGATGTTGACGGACCCCTGGCCCAGCTGGGCGCCGAAGGCGGTGTCGTCCAGCTGCTGCAGGTCCAGCTCGCTCTGCTCGCCGAGATGCAGCTCGGTCGAGCCGATCTCGACCGCCGCCCGGGCCTGAGGCTCGGTCCACAGCGACATGCCGGAGGTCACCGGCTGGTTGCGGGCGGCCACGGCCCAGGGCTGGGCCGGGTCGGGGCGCAGCGACACCGCGCCCGAAAGATCGGCCAGCCGCCCGACCCGGGCCGGCGGATCGTCCGCCAGGGCCGCCCGGACCGGAACGACGCCGCAGAGCAGGG
>NZ_JANX01000982.1 GCF_000767795.1 Inquilinus limosus MP06
CGGCGGCGACGCCGAGGGCGACACGCTGAACGGCATCAGCAACCTGACCGGAACCGCCTTCATCGACCATCTGTACGGCAGTGCCGGGGCCAACACGATCTTGGGCCTCGACGGCGACGACACGATCCGTGGCGGCGGCGGCGCCGACAACATCGATGGCGGCGCAGGGTCCGATTTCGCCAACTACCAAGGCTCGGCCTCGGGGGTCACGGTCAACCTTGCGACCGGCGTCAACAGCGGCGGCGACGCCGCCGGCGACGTGCTGACCAGCATCGAGAACCTGTACGGGTCCAGCTTCGACGACAACCTGACCGGCGATGCCGGCCGCAACATCTTCGGCGGCGAGCTCGGCAACGACACGCTCGTCGGCAATGCCGGCGACGATTCGCTGTCGGGCGAGGCGGGCAACGACAACCTCGACGGCGGCGACGGCAACGACCGGCTTGTCGGCGGCGACGGCGACGACATCGCCAATGGCGGGGCCAACAACGATTCGATCGACGGCGGCGCCGGGACCGACACGCTGAACGGCGGCGCCGGGGATGACTCCATCTCGGGCGGCGCCGGCACCGACACGATCAACGGCAATGACGGCAACGACATCATCAACGGGGGCGATGGGGCCGACCATATCGACGGTGGGCTCGGCATCGACACCGCCTACTACATCAACAGCGCAGCCGGCGTGACCGTCAACCTGCTGGCCGACACCGCCTCCGGCGGCGACGCCACCGGCGACACGCTGGACAATATCGAGCAGCTCTACGGCTCGAATTTCATCGACAGCCTGACCGGCGATGCCGGCAACAACCGGCTCTGGGGCAACGGCGGCGACGACGTCCTCACCGGCGGGGCCGGGGCCGACACGCTGAAGGGCGGCGCCGGCAACGACAGCTTCGTCTACACCGCCATCGGCGACAGCACTGTGGCCGCGGCCGGCCGCGACACAATCGAGGACTTCTCGACCGGCGACCACATCGACCTGTCCGCGATCGACGCCAACGGCTCGGGCGGCGCCTTCACCTTCGGCACCGGCACCTTCACCGGCGTGGCGGGCGAGCTGCGGGTGGTGGCCTTGGCCAATGGCTACCAGATGGTCTATGGCGACACCAACGGGGACAAGAACCCGGACATCGCCATCGCCGTCCTCTCGGATCACGCGCTGACCGCCAGCGACTTCGTGCTCTGAGGCCTTGAGTGGACGACCCCACTCCGCGCCTGCGGGGTGGGGTCTTTCTTTGCCCGCTCCCTGCCGCGGCGATACGCGCGGCTTGGCCGGGGCCGGCGCGGCGGCGATAC
>NZ_JANX01000983.1 GCF_000767795.1 Inquilinus limosus MP06
TCGGCCGCAGATCATCTCGATCGCATGCGGATTGGAGATGCCGAGGCCGGAGCCGATCGGCGAGCCCAGCGGCATCACCGCGGCGCAGCCGACATCGGCCAGGCGCATGCAGGTGACGAGGTCGTCGTTGCAGTAGGGCAGCACCACGAAACCGTCGCGCACCAGCTCCTCCGCCGCCTCGACCAGCTGGGCAACATCCGGGTACTGGGTCTCGCGGTCGCCGATCAGCTCCAGCTTCAGCCAGTTGGTGCCCAGTGCCTCGCGCGCCAGCTGCGCCGTCAGGACGGCGTCCCGTTTGGTCATGCAGCCGGCGGTGTTGGGCAGCAGGCGCCAACGGTCGCCGACCAGGTCGACCAGGCTTTCGGCATAGCCTTCCAGGCTGATCCGGCGGATCGAGGCGGTGACGATCTCGGCTCCCGAGGCCTCGATCGAATCCAGCATCAGCTGGCGATTGGCATAGCCGGCGGAGCCGATGAACAGGCGCGAGCGCAGCGCCACGCCGGCGATGATGAAGGGATCCTGCATGGCTTTGCTCCTCAGCCGCCCTGGAAGGGACGGACGATCTCGACCCGGTCGCCGGCCGCGAGGCGATGCTCCGGCCAGCGGGCGCGCGGCAGCACGGCGTCGTTCAGCGCCACGGCGGTACCGCGCGCCGCCGGGTCAATGCCCTTCGCCAGCAGCAGGTCGAGCACGCTGACGCCGGCCGCTGCCTCGGTCTCTCCATTCACATTCACGGTCCCTGGCACGCTCATTGCGCGGCCTCCTGGATCCGGGCGAAGCGGTCGATGCGGAACGGCTCCGCCGCCTGCGGCAGCTTTCCGTCGAGGATGGTGCCGGCCACCGCCTCGACCGTGGCCGGCAGCAGCAGGATGCCGTTGCGGTGATGGCCGGTGGCCAGCACCAGCCCATCGATCGCCGAGGGGCCGAGCACCGGCGCGTCGTCGCGGCTGCCGGGGCGCAGCCCGGCCCAGCTCTCGATCACCGGCAGCTCCTCGATCCCCGGCAAGGCACGCCAGGCGGCGTCGAGCAGCGACAGCATGCCGCCGGCGGTGACGGTGGTGTCGAAGCCGCGCTCCTCCACCGTGGCGCCGACGATCAGCCGGCCGTCCAGCCGCGGCACCAGATAGGCCTTGCCGGCCCACAGCACATGGCGCAGCAGCGGCGCCGCCGGGTCCATCTGCAGCGCCAGCATCTGGCCCTTCACCGGCCGGACCGGCGGCAGCGCCTCGCGCGGGATCCCGGCGATGCCGCCGGACCAGGCGCCGGCGGCCAGCACCACGACATCGGCCGGCCGCGCC
>NZ_JANX01000984.1 GCF_000767795.1 Inquilinus limosus MP06
GGTGGCCGCCGTCGCGCCGTGGCCGAGCGCGAGCGCGTCGGCGGCACCGGCCTTCGCCGTGTCGCCCAGGGCGACGGCGGACGGAGCGTTGGTCACCTGCGCCGCCCAGCCGATGGCGACGCCATTGGTCGAAGCGGCGTCGACCGCGGGCCCGGTGTTGGCGCCGATCGCGATGCTGCCGTCGGCCGCGGCGCTGATCTGGTTGCCGATCGCGGTCGAATTGACGCCGGTCGCCTGGCTCAGATAGCCCAGCGCCATGCTCTCCAGCCCGCTGGCATTGGACTGGTAGCCGATGGCGACGCTCTGGTCTCCGCTGGCCTTGGACTCAACGGCGGCCGCGAAGGAGTTCAGCCCCGACGCCGCGGCGGCGTTGCCGATCGCGGTCGCATTCGTCGCCGCCGCACTGGCGAGGACGCCGACCGCGGTGGTGTTGTCGGCCGACGCCGCGCTGTTGAGGCCGAGGGCGGTCGACCAGGTCGCGGTCGCGCTGCTGTTGGGGCCGAGGGCCGTGCCGCCCTGCCCGGTGGCCGTCGCCGAATTTCCGATCGCGACCGCCTCGAAGGAGGTGAAGCCGCCCGGCAGCGCCGTGCCGGCCGCCCCGCTGGCGTTGGAGGCGATGCCGATGGCGATCGGCGAGCCGTCGCCGCCTGTCACCAGGGCCTTGGCATTCGTGCCGAGCGCCATCGAGCCGCCGCTGATGGTACTGGCCGCCGCCCCGCTGCCGAGGGCGATCGCGGTCCCGCCCGCCGCGTTGGACTGATAGCCCATCGCCACCGAGCCGTTGCCCGAGGACACCGCCCCGACGCCGGCCGCCATGGCGTTGAGGCCGGTGGCGCCGTCATTGATGTAGTTGGCGCCGGGCGTGCCGCCGTCGTTGACGCTGTAGTAGTGGACGGGGTTGCTGGCGGCGAGCGCCTCGACCGCCTTGTTGGTGGCGAAGAGCTGGCTGCCGTTGATCGCGTCGGTCGAGTCCAGCGCGATCCGCCCGGCCGCGACATTGGTGATGGTCCGCTCCGCACCGGCCGCGCCGACGCTGACCGTCGAGGTCGGGGTCGTGCCGGCGAAGTTGTAGGTGCTGCCCGCGATCGTGGTGCTGGCGGTGCCGACCGCCGCCGCGGTCACCGAGCCCGAGCCCAGCGCCACGGCGCCGGCCTGGCCGGCGGTGGCGTTGTGGCCGAGGGCCAGGGCATCCGCCGCATTCGCGGCCGCCGTGTCGCCCAGGGCCACCGAGGACGGGGCGTTGGTGGCCTTCGCGCCCCAGCCGATGGCGACGCTGTTGGTCGAGGCCGCGTCGGT
>NZ_JANX01000985.1 GCF_000767795.1 Inquilinus limosus MP06
ATGCCGATGGCGTAATGGGTGGCCCAGCCCAGCGCCCGCTCGCCCGCCACCGGCGCCGACCGGCCGATGCCGTCATGCACGAAGCGGCCGCGCGGCAGATGCCCGACCCAGCGGCCGACCATGGCCCAGTTCAGCCCGGAGACCCCGGTCAGCCGCGCCAGCAGCGCCGTCCAGAGGTCGCCGACAGCGGTGGCGCCGGCGCCGACCAGCACCGCCCGCAGCCCGAATTCCAGCTCGTTCTCCATCCTCCGGCCCTTCGCGCTCCATTCATTCAATGATTTGCTTGATTGATGAAGCGATGCTAGCGTCCTGTCAATGACCGACGATCAGTCCCGCCTTTTCGCCGAGCTGGCGGAGCTCGCCCGCACCCTCGGCCACGCTCATCGCCTGATGCTGCTGGAGCAGATCGGCCAGGGGGAGCGGCCGGTGGAGCGGCTGGCCGAGCTCGCCGGCCTCTCCATCGCCAACGCCTCGCAGCACCTGCAGCATCTGCGGCGCGCCGGGCTGGTCGAATCGCGGCGGGACGGCAAGCGCGTGCTGTACCGGCTGGCCGGCGGCCCGATCGTGCCGCTGCTCGCCGCGCTGCGTGGTCAGGCCGAGCACCGGCGGGCGGAGATCCGCGGCGTCCTCGCCGACAGCGCGAGCCGGCCGGAGCGGCTGGAGGGGCTGTCGCGGGAGGAACTGCTGCAGTGGCTGCGCGAAGGCGGGGTGACGCTGCTCGACGTCCGTCCTGAGGAGGAGTTCGCGCTCGGCCACCTGCCGGGGGCGGTCAACATCCCGGTCGAGGCGCTGGAGCGCCGCCTGGCCGAGCTGCCGCCGGGGCGGGAGGTCGTCGCCTATTGCCGCGGCCCGTACTGCGTCCTGTCGGTCGAGGCGGTCGCCGCCCTGCGCGCCCGCGGCTTCGCCGCCCACAGGTTGCGCGACGGCTTCCTCGACTGGAAGGCCGCCGGGATGGCGGTCGAGGCGGCCGGATAGGCAAATCGCATCCGGGCGTCCGGCAGTTCGCTGCGCCGCGAATATTTCACGACCAAAATACACTCGGTTGACAATTCCGCGAAATTTGCCGCTCTTGTCGTGTCTCCTTGATGAATTGTGGAGACGCGAGAGATGACGCAGGTCCCCTATATCGGATCCGGTCCCTATTGCTATGCGAATTCCTTCGCGATGATGTTCGGCGGCCGGGCGCCGTCCACCGCGGTGATCGAATTCGCCGCCGGCGGGCCGTTCGGCATGCAGCTGGTCGGCGGCACGCTGCCGTTCTTCGACCCCTATGGCTGGACGCCGGAGGCCGGCTTC
>NZ_JANX01000986.1 GCF_000767795.1 Inquilinus limosus MP06
GATGTTGATCTTGACGATGCGCGCGCCGCGGCGCTGGAGGCCGCGGGCGCGCGCATCGTCAAGATCAACATCTGCGGCGGCGACGCGGTGTTCTGGCGCCGCCGCGCCATCGCCTTCCGCGGCCGGTTCGAGGAGTGGCGCGGCTTCGTCGCCGGCATCCTCGACCGCGAGGGCGTCACCGACCTGGTGCTGTTCGGCGACTGCCGGCCGCATCACCGGGTGGCGGTCGACCTGGCCCGCCGCCGCGGCCTGCGGCTGCACCTGTTCGAGGAGGGCTATCTGCGCCCCGGCTGGATCACCTGCGAGGCCTGGGGCGTCAACGGCCATTCCGACCTGCCGCGCAGCCCCGCCGCCTTCCTGGCCATGGCGCGGAGCGTGGAGCCGCCGCCGGCGGCCGCCCCGGTGCCGTCCTACTTCCTACACCGGGCGGTGTGGGACGTGCTGTGGACCATCGGGCTGGTGGCGCTGATGCCGGCCTTCCCGCATTACCGCCACCACGCCCTCGACCATCCGCTGGTGGAATATGCCGGCTGGGTCGGCCGCTTCCTGCGCGCGCCTCTCGTCAAGCGGCGGGCGCGGCGGATGATGCGGGACCTGGCCGGGCAGGCCGGGCGCTACTACCTGCACCCGCTGCAGCTCGACACCGACTTCCAGATCCGCACCCACTCGCCCTACCGCGACACGGTCGCGGCGGCGGAGGCGGTGATCGCCTCCTTCGCCCGCCATGCCGACCCAGCCACCCGGCTGGTGGTCAAGCTGCACCCGCTGGATTTCCGGCCGGTCGCCAAGCGCCGGCGGATCGAGGCGCTGGCGGCGCGGCACGGCGTCGCCGACCGGGTCGACTTCATCGACGGCGGCGACCTGCAGCGGCTGGTCGACGGCGCCATCGGCGTGGTCGTGGTCAACTCCACCGTCGGGCTGATCGCGCTGGAGCGCGGCCGGCCGCTGCAGACGCTGGGCAGTGCGGTGTTCGACCTGCCGGGCCTCAGCTTCCAGGGCGGGCTCGACCGCTTCTGGGCCGAGGGCCGGCCGCCGCGGCCGGAGCTGCTGGAGGCGTTCCGCCGCGTCGTGGTGGCGCGGACCCAGATCCGCGGCAGCTTCTTCTCGCTCGACGGCATCGACCTCGCGGTCGACGGCGCCTGCCGCCGCATCCTCGACGGCACGGTGGTGCCGCTGCGCGAGGCCGCCTGGGCGGCGCAGGCCGGAGAGTGAGCGTGACCGCCCCCCAGGCGACGGCAGTCGTGGTGACCGGGGCGTCGCACGGGCTCGGCGCCGCGCTGGCGCTGCACTAC
>NZ_JANX01000987.1 GCF_000767795.1 Inquilinus limosus MP06
GGGGCGCCGGAGGCGGAGGCGGCTGCGGCGGGCTTGGCGGCGGGAGTCGAGGGAACGGTCATGGCGGAGACTACCTTGAGGGCCGGGGCGGGCTTGGCGGCGGCGACGGCGACGGCCGGTGCCTCCGCCTTGGCCCCGCCGGCCCGCGCCAGGGCGACCCGCTTGCGGTCCTCCCGGCGCAGCTCCTCCACGGAATGCTGCAGAACCAGCCCGGTCAGCACCGGGTGGTCCCACACGGTCTTGCCGGCCGGCGCCGCCAGCGGCTTGGCCTCGAGCGGGAAGGCGTTGATCAGCGCGTCCTCGTCGATCGACACCGGCTCCCAGACGTCATCGATGGTCTCGATCACGTCCTGCCAGTCGGTGGCGAGATTGCGCGGCTGGCCGTAGCTCCAGATCTTCGGCTTGCCGATGCCGGTGTAGAGATCGACGATCCGCAGGTCGGTCGTGCCGTTCGGGTCGAGATCGGTCTGCACCAGCCCGGCCTCGTTGCCCTGCGGCGAGAAGTACAGGCAGGGGATGCCGTAGCTCTCGGCGATCACCATGCCGTGCAGGCTGGTCGAGACGATGCGCCGGCAGGCCAGGATCTCGTCGACCTTGTCCTTGAGGCCGCCGATGCCGATCGGCGTCACGGTGCTGATCAGATGCACCTTGCCGGCGAGCTCGGCCGGCACTTCGAAGCGCTTGTAGTCGGCGCGCGGATTGGCCTGGGCGAAGGACCGGTCCGCCAGCTCCGACAGATGCAGGATGACGCCGACATCCCACTTCTTCTCGACCTTCGGCTTGTAGAAGCGCGGCAGCAGCCAGACCGGGTCGCCATAGACGCCGCCCTTGGCCTTGCCGCCGAGCAGCCTGGCCGAGACCGGGCCGCGGCTGGCCGGGACGTGGAAGGTGGAGTCCGGCGGCACGGTGAAGGGCAGCCGCTCCGGCACCGGCGCCGACGGATTCTTCCAGCCGGAGCAGCCGGTGCCCCAGAACCAGACCTCACCGCCCTCGAAGCCATGGCCGATCGTGCCGACCGCGCCCATGCGGACGGATTTCGACTTGGTCGGGACGCGGGCGACATCCAGCCCGGACAGCAGCGCCACCATGACGGGACTGAGCGCGTCGCCGAAGTTCAGATAGTCCATCTCCAGGGTCGAGCCGGCCCAGGAGAGCGGGATCTGTCCCGCGTCGCGCGTGGCCCGCAACAAGCTGTTCATCATGCGCCTCGTCCACTTCGATAAGGTCGGTTTCGGGTCGCCGGGCCGGGCCGCCGCATTCAGGCCCGGTTCGTCAGGGGC
>NZ_JANX01000988.1 GCF_000767795.1 Inquilinus limosus MP06
GTCCGGCGGCTCGGGCACCGCGTCGAGCGCGACGGAAGGCTGCCGCCGCAGCCGGTCGATCGACCGGTTGTAGGTGACGCGGGTGAGCCAGGTCGAGACCGTGGCGCTGCCGTCCGGCCGCCAGCGCCCGGCCTCCTTCCACAGCGCCAGGAACGCGTCCTGGGCCACGTCCTCGGCATCGGCGCGGCTGCCCAGCATGCGTTGGGCGAAAGCGAGCAGACGCCCGAGATGCCGGTCGACCAGGCGGCGGCAGGCGGCGGCGTCTCCCGCCGCCACCGCCGCCACCAGGGCATCGTCGCTCTCGGCCACGCTTCAGTTGCGGTGGGTCTTGAGGTCATCGATCGACAGTTCACCCGTCTTGCCGGTGTCGCGGCGGTCGAAGCGGGCCAGGGCCGGCGCCTCGAATTCAGCCGCGGTCACCTTGCCGTCCTTGTCGGCGTCGAGCTTGTCGAAACGCTGTTCCAGGCGGGGGCGGATCTGCGCGATCATGGCGTCGACATACTGCTCCTTGGTCAGCGCCCCGTCACCTGCCGTGTCGAGTTTCTTGAACCGCGCCTCCGACCAGGCCTGGACCTCCGTCCGCTCGATCTTGCCGTCCTTGTTGGTGTCGAGCTGGCGGAAGAAGCCGCCGCGCCAGCCGCCCTGGGGCGCCCCTTCCTGGGCCGCCGCCATGACGGTGCCGGCGACGAGGGCGACCAGCGCGGACCCGACAATCCACTTCGTCTTCATGATGCTCTCGACATTGCGCACCGCCATGGGTGCCTGATGCTCCCTTCACGGCGCAGGGCGCCGCTTCCGTCGCAAGTCGGACTCGCAGGCGCTTGCGCGACACCGGGACTTGGCCCACCTCTTCCTGCAGATGCCGATCCGCAACCGGGCGATGCCATGGCCGACTTCACATTTTTGGACCGCGACGTCCTGCGCCTGACGGGCGAGGACCGCGCCGCCTTCCTGCAGGGGCTGGTCTCCAACGACATGCGGAAGGTGGCGCCGGACCGCGCCGTCTTCGCCGCCTTCCTGACGCCGCAGGGCAAGTATCTGCACGATTTTCACGTGGTCGCGCTGGGCGATGCCTGGCTGATCGACTGCGAGGCCGGGCGCGGCGCCGACCTGTTTCGGCGGCTGCGGATGTACCGGCTGCGCTCCAAGGTCGAGCTGGCCGACGTCAGCGCCGACTGGGCCGTGGCGGCGATCCCGGGCGAGGCCGGCAACGCCGCCCTCGGCCTGCCGGACGAGCCGGGGGCGGCGCGCCCCCTGGCCGACGGCGTC
>NZ_JANX01000989.1 GCF_000767795.1 Inquilinus limosus MP06
GCCATCGACCAGGGAACCGCCTCGACCCGGGTGCTGGCCGTCGAGGCCGACGGGCGGGCGGAGATCGCCGGCAGCCTGCGCCATGCCGTGCGCCACCCGCAGCCGGGCCGGGTCGAGCAGGACCCGGCCGAGCTTCTGGCCAATATCCGGCAGCTACTGGCCGCGGCCGGCCCGGCCGACGCGATCGGGCTGGCCAACCAGGGCGAGAGCTGCCTGGCCTGGGACGCCGTCAGCGGCGAGCCGCTGTCGCCGGTGATCGTCTGGCAGGACACGCGCACGGTGCAGGTGCTGGCCGACCTGGCCGGCGAGGGCGTGGCCGACGAGGTGGCGTCCCGGTCCGGCCTGCCCCTCGACCCCTATTTCTCTGCCGCGAAGCTGGCCTGGATCGGCCGATCGCTGCCCGCGGCCGCTGCGGCGCTGCAGGCCGGGCGGCTGCGGCTGGGCACGACCGACGCCTATTTCCTCGACCGGTTGGCCGGCACCTTCGCGACCGACCGGGCCACGGCGTCGCGCACCGGCCTGATGAACATCGCCACCGGCGAATGGGACCCGGAGCTGTGCCGGCTGTTCGGCGTGCCGATCGGTTGCCTGCCCGAGATCCGGTCCAACATCGCCGGCTTCGGCCGGGTTGGCGGCATCCCGGTCGCGGCCGCGATCGTCGACCAGCAGGCGGCGCTGTACGGCCATGGCTGCCGGCAGCCGGGCGACGCCAAGATCACCTTCGGCACCGGCGCCTTCGCCCTGGCCGTCGCGGGCCATGAACCGCCCCATGCGGTCCTGGCCTCGGGCCTGCTGCCGACCGTCGCCTGGGATTTGGGGCAGGGGCTGGTCTACGCCATCGACGGCGGCGTCCAGGATGTCGGCTCGGCGATCGAATGGGCGCTCCAGGCGAAGCTCGCCGACGGCATGGCGGATTTCGACGGCTTCACGGCGCCGCCGGCGATCGGGCGCGGGCTGGTGTTCGTGCCGGCTTTCTCCGGCCTCGGCTGCCCGCATTGGGACCGTTCGGCCGCCCCGCTGATCCTCGGGCTGCGGCCCGACATGACGCGGGCCGACCTTTGCCAGGCCCTGCTGGAAGGCATCGCCTTCCTGACCGGCAGCATCGTCACGGCCATCGCGTCGCATGCCGCGCCGGCGGACGAGATTTCGATCGATGGCGGGGTATCGCGCAGCGGCTACTTCGCCCAATTCCTGGCCGATGCCTCGGGCCGGGCAGTGCGGGTGCGGGAGTTCGGCGAGCGCACGGCGTTCGGCGCCGCGGCGCTGG
>NZ_JANX01000990.1 GCF_000767795.1 Inquilinus limosus MP06
AGGTCCGCTCCGCCGCCCGCAGGTCGCCGCCGGCGAGGCCGAGATCGGCATCGACCACCCCGACCAGGGTCAGGCCGGGGAAATGGTGGCCCTTGGCCAGGATCTGGGTGCCGATCAGCAGATTGACGGCGCCGCTGGCGAGATCCGCGGTCAGGTCGGCGATCGCCTGAGGGCCCGAGAAGGTGTCGGACGCGACGATCTGCCAGCGCGCCTCCGGCAAGGTCGCATCGACCTCCTCGGCGATCCGTTCCACCCCCGGGCCGCAGGCGGCGAAGCTGCCCTCGGCCTGGCAGGACGGGCAGGCCTTGGGCAGCGGCGCCCGGTGGCCGCAATGGTGGCATTCGAGGCGCCCGGCCAGGCGGTGCTCGACCAGCCAGGCGGTGCAGTGCGGGCATTCCAGGCGGTGGCCGCAATGCCGGCACAGGGTCAGGGGCGCGTAGCCGCGGCGGTTGAGGAACAGCATCGCCTGCTCCCCCGCCTGCAGCGTCTCCACCACCGCCTCGCGCAGGGTCGGCGACAGGAAGCGGCCGCGCGGCGGCGATTCGCGGCGCATGTCGATCGCCGTCACCGAGGGCAGCCGCGCCGTGCCGTGCCGCGACGGCAGCTCCAGCGCGCCGTAGCGCCCGGCCTCGACATTGGCCAGCGTCTCCAGCGACGGGGTGGCCGAGGCCAGCACCACCGGGAAGCCGCCGAGATGGCCGCGCAGCACCGCCATATCCCGGGCCTGGTAGACGACGCCGTCCTCCTGCTTGAAGGCGCTTTCATGCTCCTCGTCGACCACGATCAGGCCGAGATCGGGATAGGGCAGGAACAGGGCCGAGCGGGCGCCGACCACGACGCGCGCCTCGCCGAAGGCCACCGCCCGCCAGTTGCGCCGGCGCTGGGTCGAGCTGAGCTCGGAATGCCATTCGGTCGGGCGCACGCCGAAACGGGCGGCGAAGCGGTCGAGCCAATGCGCCGACAGCGCGATCTCCGGCAGCAGCACCATCACCTGCTTGCCGGCCGCCAGCGCCGCCGCCACCGCCTCGAAATACACCTCGGTCTTGCCCGAGCCGGTGACGCCGTCGAGCAGCGTGGTCGAGTAGGTGCCGTCGGCCACCGCGTCGATCAGCCGGTCCGCCGCCTCGCGCTGGGTCTCGCCCAGCACCGCGCGCGGGCGGGACAGGTCCGGCTGCGGCACCGGCTCGAAGCCGGGCAGCAGCACGGTCTCCAGGAGCCCGGCCTCGGCCATGCCCTTGATCACGGCGGCGCCGCAGCCGGCCT
>NZ_JANX01000991.1 GCF_000767795.1 Inquilinus limosus MP06
AGAAAGGAGGTTTCGTGATTCGGTTTGGAGAGCCGAGGGAGAAGGGTCGAGAGGATGGCGCGGCGGGAGCTTGGTCAATGGAGCCTGGCGGACAGCCTGGTGTCTGGGGTGGGGCAGAACGCAACGCTGGATCGTCTGGGCGAGCTGATTGACTGGCCAGCGTTGGAGAAACTGGTCTCGCCGCTGGATCCGTTGCGGCGTGGGGCGCCGGGCTATCCGGCGCTGGCGTTGCTGAAGGCGGTGCTGCTGCAGCAATGGCACGGGCTGTCGGATCCCGGGCTGGAGGCGGCCCTGGGAGACAGGCTGAGCTTCCGGCGCTTCTGCGGCTTCGCGCTGGACGACCAGACGCCGGACCATGTGACGATCCACCGGTTCCGCGAGGGGTTGCGGCGGCATGGTCTGGCGGAGCGGGTGTTCGAGGAAGTCAATCGGCAGATCGACGAGCGGAAGCTGATCGTGCGGCGCGGCACGCTGATCGACGCCAGCCTGGTGGAGGCGGCGGTGAAGCGTCCGCCGAAGCCGAAGGCGGAGAAGAAGCGCCCGGCCGAGGCCTCCCAGAAGACGTCCCCGACGAAGGCGGCCGCCAGTCCGGCCCCGGCCCGGCCGCCGAGCAAGCTGGTGCGCAGCCCGGTCGATCCCGAGGCGGCCTGGACCAAGAAGAACGGACGCCGGACCTTCGGCTACAAGGCCCATGTCGGGGTCGACCAGGGTTCGGGCATCATCCGGCGGCAGCGCCTGACACCGGCCAATGTCAACGACACGGTCGAGGCCGGAGCCCTGATCTGCGGCGACGAGGCGGCGGTCTATGCCGACGAGGCCTACACCAGCCACAAGCATCGGGAGAAGTTGCAGAGGCTCCGCATCAAGGACCGGATGATGCACCGGCCCAACAGGCACCATCCGCTCACGCCCCGCCAGATCCAGCACAACAAAGCCATCGGCAGGCGCCGGGCCCCGGTCGAGCAGGTCTTCGCCCGGCTCAAGCGGCTGTGTGGCTGGACCCGGGTCCGCTACTGCGGCGTCGCCCGCAACGCCGTCCATCTCGCGCTGCTGTGCACCGCCCTCAACCTCAAGCGTCTGGTTGTGCTGATGACCCCTGCCAAAGCCGAGCCCGCCTAGCTCCACGACGCTGAGGCACCAATCCGGCCGGCTCAGGCCGTTCCAAACCGGGCCAACCCTGCCCCATTCCGTCCTTCTCGCAGACGCTTCTCTCCCAAACCACGAGACCCATCGATTCTGAAAAGGTCTCGCTTGCGGG
>NZ_JANX01000992.1 GCF_000767795.1 Inquilinus limosus MP06
CTCCCCTCGCGGGAGGGGGCTAGGGGGAGGGGGTTGTCGAGGACAAGCTCCACGCGAATGGGCTCAGGAAACGACGTCGCGGATGGGCCGGATCATGGGCGGCTCTGGCCGCGCGAACCCCCTCCCCCTACCCCCTCCCGCAAGGGGAGGGGGGACTCTTTTGCTTTCGTCGCGAGCGTCCGGGACGATCCGGGGAATTCTGAAAAGGTCTCGTAAGCGGGAGAGGCAACACCAGAAGACGCTCGGCATCTCCCCGCAATCCTGTGGCCCTCAGAGCGTCAGCGGCACTGCCCGCAGCAGGGTCCAGGCGCGCTCCAGCGCCGAATCCTCATCGGCGAACAGCGCCAGCGGATAGGGGAAGGCGGCCGCCATCTTCGCGGTCAGCACCGTCGCCTGCATCGCCGCCCGGCGCAGCGGGTCCGGCTCGACATGGAGATGGGCCAGGCAGAGCCGGCCGAGGTCGCCGCGCCGCCGCTTCAGCCACAGCGTCCGGGCCTTGCGGTCGTCATGCGCCTCGCGCTCCGGCATCGGCCCGATGCTGAGCATCACGAAGCGGGTCTCGCGCGCCAGGATCATGTCGAACTCGGCCACCCAGCGCTCGCCATAGCCGGTCGCGCCCGGCTCCGGCATCGGCAGCCGCACCAGCGGGAAGGCGCCGAGGTCGAACAGGGGCGGCACGGCCCGGGCGGCGTCGGGGTCCGGCATGGCGATTTTCGACATCATGTGATAATTACTCTCATTTGCATGTCAGGGCCGTGGGCCGGCCAGGGTTGAGCCACCCTAGCGGATCGCGGCCCGCCGATCGCACGAGGCCGGGCCATGTCCTATCGCGAAACGGTCATCCGCATGGCGCCGGACTCGCCCGAGGCGACGATGCTCGACCGGCTGGCGGACCAGATGGTCCGGCTGGAGGTGCGGATCGACGCCGCCTTCGAGACGCCGGCCCATGCCCATCGCGGCGGCCAGATCTTCTGGCCCGCCGCCGGCAGCGCGGTGATCGGCACCGCCGAAGGCCGCTGGTGCGTGCCCACCGGCTGCGCCCTGTGGATGCCGCCGGGGCTGATGCACGATGCCAGCACCGCCGGCGGCCTGCACATGCACGGCATCCTGGTCCCGGTCGAGGCGGCGGCCGGCCTGCCCGCCGATTGCCGGGTCCTGCCCTTCTCACCCCTGCTGCGGGAGCTGGCGCTGCGGGCCGCGACTTGGCCGGAGGCCCGGCCGCTGGACGACCGGCAGCGCCGCGTCGTC
>NZ_JANX01000993.1 GCF_000767795.1 Inquilinus limosus MP06
CGAGCGCCACGCCGTGCTGCGCACCCGCTTCGAGGGCGGGGAGGGCGAGCCGCGTCAGGTGGTGCTGCCGCAGGTCGATGTCGCGGTCGAGCAGGCCGTGCTGCCGGCGGCCGGAACGCCTGGGGCGGAGCCGACGCTGTCCGCCTGGCTGCAGGCCCGGGTGAGGCGACCCTTCGACCTCGCCCGGCCGCCGCTGCTGCGCGTCGCCCTGGCCCGGCGCGGCGAAGCCGATTGGGTGCTGCTGCTGGTGATGCATCACATCGTGGTCGATGCCTGGTCGACCGCGGTGCTGGTCCGCGACCTCGCCCGGGCCTATGGCGAGGCGCTGCGCGACCCGTCCCGCCGGGGCCGGCCGCTGCCCGCACCGGCGCTGGACTATGCCGACTACGCCGCCTGGCAGCGCCGGCGCTTCGCCGGCGACCGCCGCGGAGAGGCCGTGGCGCGATGGAAGGACTATCTCGGCGACGACGTGCCGGTGCTGGCGCTGCCGACCGACCGGCCGCGCGACACCGAGGGCAGCCGTCCCGGCGGCCGCGTCGATTTCGCCTTGCCGCTGGATCTGGCCCGGTCGATTCAGGTCCTCTGCCGGGAGGAGGGCTGCACGCCCTTCGTCGTGCTGCTGGCCGCCTGGCAGTTGCTGCTCGGCCGCCTGTCCGGCCAATCGGATTTCGCGGTCGGCGTGCCGAACGCCGCGCGCGGCCGGGCCGAGACCCATGACCTGCTCGGCTTCTTCGTCAACACTCAGGTCTATCGCGTCCGGCTCGACCCGCGCCTCACCGTCCGGGCGCTGTGCCGCCGGCTGCGCGGCGAGGCGATGACCGCGCTCGACCAGGCCGACGTCCCGTTCGAGCTGCTGCTGGACGGGCTCGACATCGCCCGGGATGCGTCGCACACGCCGCTGTTCCAGTCGCTGTTCAACTTCCGCGCCAGCCGCGACGCGGCGCCCCTGGCGCTGGAGGGGGTGACGGCTGAGGTGATCGACCTCGACACCGGCACCACCCAGTTCGACCTGTCGCTGGATGTGGCCGCGGACGGGCACGGCATCGACTGCCGGGTCGAGTTCGATGCCGGCCTGTTCGACCGGGCGACGGTGGAACGTTGGCGCGACGGCTTCGTCGCGGTGCTGCGGCGGATGGTTTCGATCCCGGACCGCGTGCTGGGTGGCATCGGCCTACTGACGGCTGCCGACGAGGCGTGCCTGTCGGCTTGGAACGCGACGGACGTGTCGTATGAGCAAGTCCCGAGC
>NZ_JANX01000994.1 GCF_000767795.1 Inquilinus limosus MP06
TCCTCGGCGAACCACTCGACGAAGCCGGCGCCGTAGTCGATCTCGCCGCGCTTCGGCCAGCGGCTTGCCCTGCTCCAGCGTCATCAGCTTCGCCAGGTCCTCCTGATTCGCCATCATCAGCTCGAACCAGCGCCGCAGGATCGTGAACCGCTCCTGCGCCGTCCTGGCGCGCCAGGCCGGCCAGGCCTTGTCGGCGGCGGCGATGGCGCGGCGGGTCTCGGCGGCGCCGGCGCGCGGCACGCTGCCCAACTTCTCACCATCGGCCGGGTTGGTGACCTCGATCACCCGCCCGTCATCGGCGTCGGCCCAGCGGCCGTCGATGTAGCATTGCTGGCGGAAAAGCTTCGAGTCGGTGAGCTGCATCGGTTCGGTCTCCCTCTTCTCGGCGTGTCCGTCCGCCTGGATCTCGGAGGGAGGTTGTAGCGCGGCCGGCCGAGGGCTGCCAGGGCGCCCGATATCCTGCTATGCGCCGGACGCGGAGCTCGCCGTCGCGCCGCAAGGTCCAAAACCGGAACATTGCCTAGTTTTGTCGGACATTGAAGGTGTTAGCAGCCGCTTCGCTTCCCTGCCCTTAAATAGTCTTATCAATCAATTGAACCCTTCGACTTTCCAGCATCGTGTTCACGGCCGGACGAATAGGCAATCGAAACGACCTATGCACTCCACAAAAGTCGAATAATTTTTTTACGGCCGCCTGCAATACATGAACCGGCATCGCTTCTGTATTGGCGTTCGAAAGCGGGCAGGAATCGGGCGAAAGCATGTCATTTTTGCTTGGCGGGAATATTTCAGAATGTTACTAGACGTCCTTGCCGGCGAGGGGGCGGTGACTGGGGTCACCGGACGAGCCGGACGGAAAGGCGCTGCATCCGTTTGGAGCGCCAAGGGAGCGAGTGCAGTCCGGTTGAACAGCGCAGGGGGGACGGGCCAGTGATGACCCGCGACACTGACTATGACCTCAGAATCCAGAGCATCCAACTTCGGGCCAAGCGCCCACTCAGGTCCCTCACTGCCAGTCTGTTGACGCTGCTCTGCGGCGTCGCTCTCCTCAGCGAACCCGCCCACGCCGCGTCGCGCTCGACGCGTGAGCTGAACGCCGCTGCGGCCGCCGCCGCCGGCCAGTCCAGCGACCGGGTCGAAGGCGCCGTCCGCAACGCCGCGACCAATGGCCGGACGGTCACCCCGGCATCAAGCCCGGTGGCGGTCGCGGTTCCGGCCCCCCGCCCCGCGCGGGCATCGGCCG
>NZ_JANX01000995.1 GCF_000767795.1 Inquilinus limosus MP06
GGCGTCGTGAGCGCGGTCGTCCGCCCGCCCCGCGCCACCGCCCGGCTGCAGATCCATGCCGGTTTCACCCTGGACGACGCCCGCGCCGCCCTGCCCTATCTCGCCCGGCTCGGCGTCAGCCATGTCTATGCCTCGCCGCTGCTGGCCGCCTGCCCCGGCTCGGCCCATGGCTATGACGTGGTCGACCCGACCCGGATCGACCCGGAGCGCGGCGGCGAGGAGGGCTTCGCCCGCTTCACCGAGGCGCTGAAGGCCAACGGCCTCGGCCTGATCCTCGACATCGTGCCGAACCACATGGCGGCCAGCCTGGCCAATCCATGGTGGCGCGACGTGCTGGAGCATGGGCAGGCCAGCCGGCACGCCGCGGTGTTCGACATCGACTGGGAGGCTCAGGCCAATCCCGGCCGGGTGCTGCTGCCGATCCTCGGCAAGCGCTACGGCGAGGCATTGCGCACCGGCGATATCCGGCTGGTCCGCGATCCCGCCAGCGGCCGTCCCGTGGTCGCGGTGCCCGGGCACATCCTGCCCGTCGCCCCCGGCACGGCGGAGGCGATCGCCGGGGATCTCGGCCCGGACGCGCTGCATGCCGTCCTGGAGCGGCAGCACTACCGGCTGGCCCACTGGCGCGTCGCCTCGGCCGAGATCAACTACCGCCGCTTCTTCGACATCGACGGGCTGGTCGGGGTGCGGGTCGAGGACCCGGCGGTGTTCGACGCCACCCATGGCCGCATCCTCGGCGCGGTCGCCGCCGGCCACATCCAGGGGCTGCGCATCGACCATGCCGACGGGCTGGCCGACCCGGGCGGCTACCTGGCCCGGCTGCGCCAGGCGGTGGACGCCGTCCGCCCCGCCGGCGCGCCCTTCGCGATCTGGGTGGAGAAGATCCTGGCCGAGGGCGAGGACCTGCCCGCCGATTGGCCGGTCGAGGGCACCAGCGGCTACGAAGTCGCCAATGCGATCCATGCGCTGCAGGTCGACCCCGCCGCGGCCGGCCCGATCCGCGCCGCCTATGCCCGCTTCACCGGCGACCAGGACAGCATGGCCGACACCGTCCGCCAGTGCCGCCGCGCGGTGATCGAGGGCAGCCTGGCCGCGCCCTTCGAGGCCCTGGTCGACGCCGTCGACCGGCTGGCCTATGCCGGCTGGCAGGAACGCGACCTGACCCGCGCCGCGATCCGCGAGGCTCTGGCCGCGGTGATCGAGCATCTGCCCAGCTATCGCGGCTATCCGGGCGGCGCC
>NZ_JANX01000996.1 GCF_000767795.1 Inquilinus limosus MP06
AGCCCGCCCGCATCCAGTGTCCCCGCCGCATCGGATCACGGTCCTGTCATCCGGCGATGCGGTCAAGTCTCTCGGCGGGCAAAGCGCCGCAGCCCGACGAAGCCGCACGGCAGCCATGGCACCGAAGCGGTGGATCGATGGTTTCCCAAGGTGAACAATGCGTCAGGCTTCTAGAGAACCCCGGAGGTTCCATGACCATCCAGCACCTGCTCGTCCCCCTCACCGGCCATGCCGGCGACGCCGCCGCGCTCGATGCGGCGCTGCGCGTCGCCCAGCGCTTCGACGCCTCGGTCGAGGTGCTGTCGCTGCGCCCCGACCCGCAGCGGGTCCTGGCCTATACCGGGGCGGAGATGGCGGTCGCCACCAGCATGCTGCTGGAGGGTGCCGAGAAGGCCTCGAACGAGGTCGCCGCCCGCAACCGCGCCGTGTACGAGGCCGCGAAGGCCGAGACCGGCGCCGGGCCGGAGGTGGAGTTCCGCGAGGACACCGGCAGCGAGACCGCGGCCGTCGCCCGCCGCGGCGCGGTGGCCGACCTGATCGTGACGCCGGGCCCGGGCCAGGACCCGAATGCCAGCCGGACGGTGCTGGAGGCGGCGCTGTTCGAGACCGGCCGCGGGGTGCTGATCGTCCCCGGCCCGGTGGCGGAGGATTTCGCCGAGCGCATCCTGGTCGCCTGGGACGGCGGCAAGGAGGCGTCGCGCAGCGTCGCCGCCGCCCTGCCCTTCCTGGAGGCGGCGACGGCCGTCAGCGTCTACACCCGCGACGAGGGCGAGGACCGCTGCACCGCGGCCGAGCTGGTGCGGTATCTCAGCCGCCACGGCGCGCCGGCCAACCGCATCGCCGACGCGGACCCGAAGCAGCCGGTCGACGCCGCCATCCTGGCCGCGGCCCAGCGCGCCGATGCCGGGCTGATCGTCATGGGCGGCTACAGCCACAGCCGGTTCCGCGAGATGATCCTGGGCGGCGTCACCGAGCACATGCTGTTCCACGCCGACCGCCCGGTGCTGATGGAACATTGAGCGGGCGGGCCAGGTCACTCCGATCCATCGAGGCGGTAACGCGTTGCCTCTCCCGCTTGCGAGACCTTTTCAGAATTCGATCACCTGAACCGACACGTGTTTTCCACTCTCCCCCTCCCCCCGCGGGAGGGGGTTGGGGGAGGGGGCTTTCGATGACGGGAGCCGACCTCGAATTGCCAGGATTTCTGCGGGGCCGGTGGTGATGCTCGACATCGA
>NZ_JANX01000997.1 GCF_000767795.1 Inquilinus limosus MP06
AGGCCGACCGCCGCATCGGCGTGCAGCCGCTGGTGGCGGAATGGGTGTCGCGGGTGCAGGTGCCCGGCACGGTGCGGGTGCAGGTCGACATCGACCCGTACAGTTTTCTCTAGGCTGGGCCGGCCGCCGCCTGGATATCGGTCTTCGAGAAGTCGTCGCCCTTGAACAGCAGCGGCACTCCATGCGTCCGGGCGCAGGCATAGGACATGCAGTCGGCGAGGTTGAGCTGCGCCGCATGGCCTCGGCCCTTGCCATAGGCGGCGAAGGCGGCGACGGCTGCCGTGGCGGTCTCGCTGTCGATCGGAACGATGTTGATGTCGGCTTCGTCGAGCAGCATATGGATCAGGGCTTCGGCTCGGACCGGGTCGAGCCGCAGCAGGGTGGAGAGCCGCATCGCCGCCTCGAGAATCACGAGGCCCGAGGTCAGGCGCCGTTCGGCCCTCGACAGGAGGTCGACAAAGCGAGGCGCATCCGGCTCACCGGCGATCAGGGCGACGATCACCGATGTGTCGACGAACATCAATGGCCCCACATCTCATCGATCTCGTCCTTGGTCATGGCACGCCCGCCGGGTCCGGCTTCCGCAGCGGCGATGGCGGCGATCCGCGCGATACGATCGGCGAGAGGCTCTTTCTCCGCCTCGCGGCGCAGCTCGGCCTCCAGCGCCTGGATGACGGCTTCGGTCATGGTCACGTTGCGCCGGGAGGCCAGTTCCTGGGCCAGCTCACGCGCGCGGCCATCACGGATCTGTAGGGTCATGACACCGTCTCCGCGGCACGGTTCTGCTATCAATACAATAGCATATCGTCATCCATACGCGGGAAGGGAAGTCTGCCGCAATCAGCGAGCGCAGATTACCGCGGCGGTTCGCTCAGCTCCAGCCTGTTGCCGGCGGGGTCGCGGGTGAACAGGCGGCGGTAGCCGACCGGCGGCCGCGGGTCGGGCTCGATCAGTGCTCCGGCGGCGCGAAGCCGGGCCTCCGCCGCATCGAGGTCGGAGACGACCAGGCAGAGATGCCGGTCCGCCGCCAGCTGCTCGGCCCGGCCGGGCGCGTCGGGCGACAGGTGGATCTCGGCGGCGCCGACCCGCAGCCAGGCGCCCTGGCTGCGCCGGCCCTGCGGCTTGGGCAGCGGCTCCAGCCCCAGCGTCTCGGCATAGAAGCGCACCGTCTCCGCCTCCAGCTCCGGCGGAAAGGTCAGGTTGGCATGGTGCAGGGACAGGATGGTCAC
>NZ_JANX01000998.1 GCF_000767795.1 Inquilinus limosus MP06
GGCACCGCCACCGACTTGCTGCTGCCGCCGATCAGCACCGCGGCGCGTGGTCGCGGCAGACGGCCCAGCACCGGCTCCCACTCGGCGGCCGCCGCGGCGAGCCGGGCGGGGGTGACGAGGTTGAGGGCGCCGGCCGTGGCGAAGACGTTGGGTGCTTTCAATCCGTCGTGCCGGGGCGTCACGATCAGATCGAAACGCCGCGGGTTGACGCCGGGACGAAATATTTGCACAAGGCGCGTCCGATGACCGCTGGCCCGCTTCACCGCGAGGGCGGGATACACGCTCTGCCGGCCGGCTGCGATCAGCAGGTCGGGCCAGGGCGGCCCGTTCAGCCCGAAGCCGGCGGCGGGCCGAACGGGATCGAGAAGACGATGCCAACCTTGGCGAGCGCCGAGTCGGACCACCTCCGGGACGATGCCCAGCGCCTCCGCCAGGCCCAGGCACTGGTTCTCGTTCGCCGGGCGGCCATCCGACACCACCCACACCCGCAGGGAGCCGATGCCGCCCGTCCCCGCGCGCGACACCGCGCTCATGCTGCCAAACCCTCGACGCGAAACAGGATTGCGCTTGCGCCCGGCGAAAGTCCGGCAATATCCTTGCGCGTAATCACGGAAGCCCTTTCATGAGAGAACCCATGCGCCGTGTGAAGCTCGACCGCATCGACCGCCGCATCCTCCGCGACCTCCAGGACGACGGCCGGATGACGAATGTCGAGTTGGCGCGCCGTGCCGGCATCTCCGCCCCGCCCTGCCTGCGCCGCGTCCGGGCGCTGGAGGAGGCGCATTACATCCGCGGTTACCACGCCGACATCAACCCCGAGGCGCTGGGCTTCGGCGTCACCGTCTTCGCCCAGGTCGGGCTGACCAGCCAGGCCGAAGCCGATCTGCGCAAGTTCGAGGACCTGGTCGGCAGCTGGCCGCTGGTCCGCGAATGCCATATGCTGGCCGGCGAGACCGACTTCCTGCTGAAGATCGTGGCCGAGGATTGGGACAGCTACCAGCGCTTCCTGACCACCCAGCTGACCTCCGCCCCGAACGTCAACCACGTCAAGTCGGCCCTGGCGATCCGCACCGCCAAGCAGCTGCCGGGCGTGCCGATCGACGTCGACGCCAAGGACCATCATCGCGAGGAGTGATCCGGCCGGATCACTCCAAGGACGTCCTCTCGTCGCAGTCACATCCTCTCTTAAGTCCCCCCTCCCCTTGCGGGAGGGGGGTAGGGGGAG